>JALGXY010000426.1 GCA_029824495.1 Fimbriimonadia bacterium | reverse complement strand
TTCTTTGCCGGTCCCCCGCCAACGATTCCTGTCCACGGCATGGGCGATCCGACGATCAACGCTTATCCGCGATTCGAGTCGGTGCCTCATACGCTTCTGGCCAGCACAAGCACGCTTGTCGGTCGAAGGCTGACAGCGGCAACCGCTTCACAGGGCGCCTTCCAGGCTGCTCTGCAGGATCCGACACTGATCAATGTGTCGATGACACAGGTCGGTTCGGCCGCACCGAAGAACGTGCTGATCGCACGGTCTGCTGTTGCTCCGCACGACGTTGTGATCGAAGCTGCCGTGTACGCCGAAGAGGGATCATTCTTTGTGATTCCTGGCCCTTGGTACAACACGAACGCTGATGACAATCGAGGCGACTTTGAAGCTGGCGTGGGCGCCTACTCTGGCCTGGCTACACCGGTCGAGAAGAATCTGCGTCGATACACCCGATTTGGACATGCGCCTCAGGTGCCGTTCTTCCAAGAGCCTCTGGCTGTTCGAGTCCGCATTCGCGGTGCGATCAGCGAGAATCTCCCTGCTCCCATGAGCCAGCAGGCCGAATGGAAGCGCAAATGGGGCTGGATCCCGCGAACCATCGGTTCGACTGGTGTTCAGGTGCCTCAGCAGTGGGTGCCGTTCGGATTCGATCCGGCCGTGCCCGGCACAGTCCTTCCCAATTTCTCAGTGACCTTTGATCCAGCATTGGCTCTCGGCAGCGCAGGCGGTGTATCGCTGAGGCGCGATGAGTACGGCAGAAATCTGCCGCCTATGCCTAGGATGCCGGTCAGCCCGACCCTCGCCTACGTGGGAGATCCGAACTCGTGAAAACGTTGAAAGTCTTAGTCGTGATGGCCGCCCTTTCTGTGGCGGCCGCAGCACTTTCCCAGCCTCTGAGCTATGCTCAAAGGCGCCAGCAGATTAATGCAGGCGTTCTTCTGATCGAAAGTCAGAGGATTGGCGGCGGTGGGGGGCAGATGTACAACCCATCTCCGCACCACTGGGGCAACCTCGATCGCAGCATGTCGGTAAAGCCGGCAAGCTGGACGTTTAACAACCCGGTCGGTTCAACCACACTCTCCAACGCAGCTCGGCTCCGATGGCTTGCGAATCCTGCTGCTGGCGGAGTGCCTTCCGCAGGCACTAGGGTCACCAAGTCTGATGCCCCGTTCTGGGAGGTCGCCCTTTCCGACATCTCCGGCGACCAGCTCACCCAGTTCGATGTTCTTTCACTCACGGTGGAACGCCGCATGGCGCTCAACCCACTGGAAAGAGAACGATTGAGACGTTTTGTTGACAAAGGCGGTGTCCTTTGGATCGACCTCAGCAGCAACGGCTCGCTGGTCGTCGAAGAGAACAATGGTGCTCCTTATCCCTTTGCTGTTGCCCCCTTGGGCGGCTCAACGGAAGCCAACCTTTTTCATCCTGTCCTGTCACGCCCCAATTCGATGACACTCGATGAGGTCGCGTTGATGGGCGGCGCGCTCGGCTCGCCAATCGAAACGCAGTTTGCGACACTCGGCGGCGCCGGAGCACTCAGCCCGATCCTCTCGACTCTCGGCCCGGACAGCGCCAAGCTTGAAGCGGTCGTCGGCACATTGAGCGGACGTACAGTTTCTGTCGGCCGACTCGGCGACGGTTATGTGGTGGTGACATCTACAGGCGTAACGCAAGGTCTCGGCCGTGGCGTTCTGGCGACGGCAGGATCTCCAGTTCAGCCCAATCGCGGCTACCGCTCGCTCGCACCGGCACAAGACTTCACCGCTGTTTCTGCGGCGAAGTTCGCTGTTAACTTGGTCTCTTTGACCACTCAATACGGTTCACCTGGAGCCGGCAGTCGACGCAGCGGCAGCACAGCTACAAGCGTCACAGCTCCTCTGCTTCAGCGATTCAACGACGGCCTTTCCAGCGCTGTCTCCAGCAGCCGGCCTCCGGCGCTTTTCAAAGGCTATCTGGTTGTTACTGATGGTCAGCAGGTTAAGGTCTATGATCCCAAGCCTTCAAATGATATCGATCGCGACGGCAACCCCGATGACGGTCTGAATGATCCTTCTGGCGCAGGTCGCGACCTGATCTGGACGTCAGGCAGCCTTGGCGGTGCGCTCTCTGCACCTACAGTCGTCGAGTCGCCCGACACCACCCTGATCGGCCCAAGTGGCTTCCGCGCTGTAAACCAGATTTGGGTCAGCAGCTCGAACGGTCAGGTCTACGTCTTCGATCTTGAGTCGCCCGGAAGCGTGGCAACCCCGCCGATCGCGGGGCCCATCTCCGCTCCGAACGGCGCCTCACAGCCAGATCCGAACGGCCCCTATTCACCGACGGTTCATGAGGGCTTGGTCTACGTGACCGACAGCCGCACGACCGGCATGGGCCGCATCTGGGTCTGCGACCTCGCTTCAGGCACACGTGTCGAGTCAGGCGGGAATGCCTGGGCGATCTTTGGTGCTCCTCGTCTTCAGAACGTCCGCACAAGTGCAGCCGTCGGCTATATCCCGATCGCTGACAGCTCTGGCGGCGTCGATCGAATCGCCTATGTCGGCACAAGCTCAAGCAGCTCTCGCCCGGCAGGCCTCTCCAGCATCTGGATCGGTGCAAAAGGTGAAGCTCCTTCCGTTGTCACAAGAATCGGCACCAACATCCGGATTCAGACTCGGGCGGCGCTCAACGGCCTTCCGGTCTTTGTCAGTGCTGGTCCGAGCCAGCTCGGCGTCAAGCTGAGCCTGGTTAAGGCGAATGGTGATCCGTTCACTCTGGCAGAGCTTTCGACCAACTTAACCGGAGCCATCACTGCGACAGCAACCAATGGAGAGTTCAATGTTGAGCTTTCCGGTGCAGGCGCCGGCTCCGCTTTTGACTGGGATGGAACAGCCACGCCGACCTCCGCCGACAATGTTGGCTGGCGGGTCGACTATACGATCGATTGGAGCCGAGCAGCCGGTGGAACGGTCAGCGCACAGTCATTTGTTCGTGGTCAGCTTGGCCTGCCGGATGATGTCAGCTTCTCGCGCCAGATCGTCGGTGCTCCTGCCATTTCACGAAAGGGCCATGTGATTTTGGCCACTTCGACACCTGGTGGCGGAACTCCTGGCGGCACAGTCTTCAATTTCAAAGAAGAAGGCCGAGGTGAATTTGATCTGGTCAGCCGCTACGATGTATTCGATCAGTTCGACATTACGCTCAATCGCAGCCAGCCCTCCAGCACCACGATTCCTTATCGAGAGACTTTTATCGATGAAGACGATCTGATCAGCGACCTGCCGATGCTCAACGCACCGATCAGCGGGCTGACGATTCAGGAGCCGCCGTCTGTGCTGGGCGACACAGTCTATGTCACCGCCGTCGGCACAAAAGACCTCGGCTTCGCAGGTGTTCCGACTTCGATTCTGTTCGCCTTGAAGGCTCATCCTGAAAGTGTGCGGTTCGAGGTCGATAATCTGCAGATCAACGACCGGAATCAGTTCAGCCTGGTGCAGCCCGACTATGCGAAGAGCATCGTCAAATCGAATCCCGATCAAGAGAGTGTTCTTGGTCGTGGCCGATTCAGCATCGAACGAATTCCTGGCACGACTCGGCACCGAATCACGATTGAAAGCCTGATGGCCAACAGCCGTGATCGAATCCGAGATGCGATTACAACCAGCGCTCCGATCATTATTCGGGGCACCCAGACTGGCGACACCCTGATCGAACCTGAAGACCTTGCCGGAGGTGGATCGGTCCTCGGCGGCCGAGCTGGCGGCAGATTCAGCCACCTGCTCTGGTACACAGTGATGAACGGCTATCGATCTTCGACCAGCCCGATTGTCACCGGCGATACAGTCTATGTTGCTGGCAGCAGTGTTCTGCCTAGTCTTCTGGTCAGCGGCTTTACAGGCCTGACATTCAACGCAATGATTCAGGCGATGGACTCGCAGATCAGCGGTGGACACGAGTTTGCTAAGCCAAACTCAGTCAGGGCATGGCAGATTCAGATGCTGGCCGTTCGAAAGAACTCCCCGTCGCTCTTCGACTTCAATCCCTCGACCGCAATCAGATGGCCGCAGTTTAAAGGTGTCGATTCGATGGATGACCTGAGGGTCCGGGTCCTGCAGGCTGCCGCTCCAGAGAGCGAGTTTGCCAGCCTTGCAGCCGGCGACGGCACAGTTGCCACGACAGCTCCCAGCAGGCTCTACGCATTCAGCCACTCAGACTTCCTGGTCGCCGATGAAGGTCGAATCAGCCGATTCGACGCAGCAGGCAACCCGGTCTGGTCAGTAGGTTCGACTCTGTCGGCTGGGCCTGAACAGCCCGCAAGCGCGATCACAAAGTCTAACAGACTTTCGACTCCTGTTCGTGCCTACCCAGAAGGGACATCCTCCTACTGGATTGTAGATTCTGGCGCCAACAAGGTGATTCAGACTGACACAGCCGGCCGAGAACTGAGGACGGTGACAGGCTTCCGCCTGCATCCGCAGAGGGTTCCGTCTGGCCACCAAGCTGGTGAGAGCCTTGACCTGAATTCACCACGCGACCTCTTGGTCTTCTCGACTACGCACACGGCTGCAAGCGTCGCTGCTACATTCCCAGGTGAGACCCTGGGTGCTGCTGCGACAGACGAGCTTTGGCGGCACATCGTTATCGCGGACGCAGGCGGCTTCAGAGCAGTCGAGCTGATCGACCGCTACCGAATCGATGCTGAAGGCCGAGTGATCGGCGTCGTGCGATATCTCGATTCGACCGGCGGACTCGTTCCAGCCATCGGCGTGCTCTACTGGCATTCGCCCGAAGAGCTGACCGGCAAGCAGTTTGCGTACAACAGCATTTCGCGCACATATATCGACGTAGGTGGAACGCCCACCGGCATCGTTGCATTCGGTTTTGGCGCACTAGAGCCTGGCCGGGGAACGTTTGGTCTCGACAGCTCCTCACAACAGGGCTCACTGGCGAGCGGCAATGGCGGCGTTGTCATCTATGACGGTCCGCGATCGCTGATCATCAACGAATACCGCATGCCTGGCATCCAAGCCGGCACCTATCTTGGCCCAGTTGGCGGAGGCTTCTACGGCTTCAATCAGCCTTCGTTGCCAGATCCGCCGCAGACCCGCAAGATCATCGGGCTTCAATCTGTGACTCTGCGAGAGGTCTCATCACCCTTCGGTCCCCGACTGGGTGTGATGATCGCAGATGCGAACGGTGTTTTCGAGTTGATTCAGCAGGATCCCAACGATCCGGTTCTCAAGGACCGATGGATCGTGAACTGGATGCTGACGAAGGAGGCATTCACGGGAATCCGACGGCCTGACGGCCCCGGCCCATTCTCGGCTGGATCTCTCGACTCCAATCCGTCTCAGTTCCGACCCATGTATGCACAGCGGCTCGATTCGAATGACGTCTTGATCGTCAACGGTTATGTTGGTGCCACTCGTGGCTCCTCGGCCTACCACGGCGAGGTGCTCATGGTTGAAGGCAGCCCCGGCACTTCGGATTCGCCAGGCTACAGCCTCGGTGCACCCAACCTCGGCTTTGCTCCGCTGAGCGTCAAATATGAACTTCCGCCTGTCCAAGGAATCCGTGGACTTCGGCGGCCCGTCTTCGCCATTCGGCAATAGTGATGAACCAAAAGAAGGACTCCAAAATGAAACAGGTACTGAAGGGCGCCGCCTTGATCGCGGCCGCAGTTTTGGCTGTTGTTCCCGCATCCGAGTCGCTCGCACAAGAGCATCGGGTGTTCCAGGGTGACAGCAGCCGATGGCCTGTCCCGAATCGTGCGACCGGGACACCCCCTGGCCGCCCTATTCATCATTGGCTTGATGCTGGCCGCGGCTATCTGAGATGGTGGAGCCCCGTCTTAGGCGGCGAAGTGTCAATTGACAATGAGCAGCTCGTCAACAACCCGGGAGCGATTGGTGGTCAGACCAGCCTCACGGGAACATGGCAGAGCCCAACTTCGATCGGCGCTGATACGCTTGCTTTCAACTATTTCTGGAATACGACTGATGAGTACCGTCTGACAAGAACGGTGGGCCAGACCCTCAATTCGACAGATCCTCGTGCTGGTGCAACTGCAACCTACAACTGGACCTTCACCAATCTGGTCCCGAACAACGAGTACGAACTTCATCTCAACATTCCGATCGGTCCGACATCTTCGGCAACACCTCCGGGAGCCTCAGATTTCCCGCAGCGATATTACGTTGTCGAAGTCACAGGTCAAACAAACCCGCATATCGACGTCATCGACGCTTTCGTAAATGGTGGAGATCTGGTGCGTCTAGGAGATGACGGCGAGCCAACCTCAGTGCTTTTCAGCCCCACTGGCACAACACTGACGATTACGCTTTACAACACAGCACCGCGCGATGACAACGGCAGCTATCTCGATCCTGGTGCCGCGCCCGGCGCCGAGTGGGTCTATGCTGACTCGGCTTCGATTGTAGAGTCGACCACCAACGAAGGCGAATACATTGCGAGCCCGGTCGTAGGCCGGCTCAGCAACAATCCACCAGCCGCCGCTGGGCCGTGGAATGCGGTTACAGCGTGGCGTGTCAACTCAGCACGAAACGAGGTCGTTACAAGCACAAGCTTCCCGCCGTTCGATATCGGCATCCTCAGCTCGTTCCTCTATAAGGGCGACATCGCCGATCTCGGCGAGGCTTCCCGTCTGAACCGAGCTTGGAGCTGGCCTGCCAAGAAGCAGATCGATTCTAGTGCCGCTGAAAGCACAAGGTTCAGCAATGAGCTCGAGGCTTGGCTTAATGGACCTGCGCCTGGAAATGAGCGCCATACGTTCCGCAGCCTACAGGACAACACAGCCGCTGGCTCGTTCCTTTCTGGTGCAGGATTTGCCCTCTCGACATCTGCAGCTCACGCTGCCTATCTCGGCCCGAACTACGCGATCTCACCGGTCGTGCCTGGGGTCGTCAACACAGGTGCCGCTCAGTTTAGAGCCAATCTGCCCGATGGCAGCTACAGTGTCCAAGTTTGGATGCCCGACGCCGATTCCGGCGCCACCCTGGCTACCAATGTCACCTACCAGATCGTGCAGGGCGGCACAGTCGTCGACACGATCACATTCAACCAGTCGACAGCCGATGGCTGGACAACCCTGCCTGGTCAGCCGGCCGGTGGATATCTCCACGGCAGCGTTGTCGGCGATCTTGAAGTTGTTGTTCTCAACAACTCGGCAAGCCCTGCTGATGCCGGAAGACAGGTGTTTGCTGACGCCGTCCGCTTTACGGCGCCTGCAGATCTGAGCATCACTTCAACTCCTGCAATGGTTCTCGTGGACATCGACGATGGCTCCTCTGTCGAGCCGCGCGATGTGGTCTTCGTCACCACGGGTGTCTCTCCACAGGTCTACTGGACCTATCCTTCTGACAATCCTGTCACCGACCCGAACTCGGCTCCGGCTGAAGACGGCGGCGTGGCGGAATTGCCGACAGGATTCGATCTGAGCTCGGCCGCAGTAGAAGGCAATCGTCTCTACATTGCAGCCAACAATGGCCGCGTCTATTGTCTCGACGCGACTGGCCGAGGCGACGGAACAACTTCACGAATCTGGACATTCCCAGATGACTACGATCCGTCTGACCCAACCGGTGTTCGGGCTGCCCCGTTCGCGCCGATCAAAGGCTCTGTTGCGATCGACGTTGACAACAACCAGCTGATTATCCCGACGACAGAAGGCCGTATCTACGCCGTCGACCTGACCGGTTCCGCTGCAACCAAGTC
>JALGXY010000425.1 GCA_029824495.1 Fimbriimonadia bacterium | reverse complement strand
GGAATGACCATATCAGAGTTTCAGTCGCAGATAGACATTTCAGAAAACGGCTCAATTGTCGTGACAGAGACGATTCATGTCACGTTCCAACAGGAGCGCCGAGGCATCTATCGGCGCATCCCGACGGCCTATCCTCGGCGAGGCCTGGGCGACACGAAAATCCGAATCGACCAGATTCGTGTTACGGACGAGATCGGCCGAACTCTGACCACTAAGATTGATAAGAGAGGGGGAGAAGTCAGCATCAGAATCGGTGATGCTGATATCAAGTTTGCGCCCGGAACCAAGAAAACCTATATCGTGGAGTACCGAGCGAGAGACGTTTTTCGCTGGTACACGGCCGACGACTGGGGTGAATATGCAGAGCTCTATTGGAACGCTTTCGGCCCTAATTGGGAGGACCCTGCACAGGTCATCAACGTCACTGTCAACTTTCCAGAAACAGGCAGCGACGATGCACAGAGACTCCGCGTGTACGGAGGCCCGTTCGGGTCGAGTATCGGGGTTGAGATCATTGGTGCTGGATCGAACTCCAACAAGTTTGCCGGCGTTTCTGCAGAGCTCACAAGCTCAAGGGCCACCATCACAAGAGACTTGCCGACAGGGTTTGGAGAGGATCTCACCATCGTTATCGGGTTGCCGGGCGAACTGATCGACAAGCCGCCATTCTTGGCAGTCGTCACACAATCCGTCCTCAAATTCTCTCCCGCTCTGCCCGGGCTGATCGGATCCCTCTATCTGTTCTACGCGTGGCGGCGCTGGGGCCGTGATCCCAAGCATGTGGCGCCCGAGGTTCTGTTTGAGCCCTCTATGGGCCTTGGGCCATCTGAGCTAGGCTCCCTGGTCGACGATCAGCTTCACCGGCGCGACATCACCGCTGCGATCATCAACCTGGCGGTCAAAGGGCATATCACCATTCACCCAAGGGAGGAAGGGACTGTGTTCAAGAAGACCGTCGCTGATCTGAAATTGGTCAAGGATGGACCTCAGGAAGGCCTGACGCGATTTGAAGGGAAGCTGCTGACCAGGATCAAAAAGTGCGGCGACGTAGCCACACCCGAGGATCTGAGAGTTCATGTCGGATCGCAGGTCACAACGCTGACCAGCGGCATGTACGAAGAACTTGCCAGACGCAAGTTCTATGTCTCCAACCCTCAGGTGGCCAAGATCCTCTGGACGGTCATCCCATTAACTTTCATGCTGGGAAGTTCAGTGTTGTTGGCCATCGCCATCCCAGATGTTGAAGTCGTCTATGTTGGGCTCGGAATCTTCGCTGGACTTGCCTCATCCATCGGTTTTGGGCCGCAGATGTCCTGCCGGACCCCGAGGGGCGCCAAAGCTGCAGCTGAAGGAGAGGCGTTTGCTGAATTCATCAGGCACCGGGAGGACTATCTCTCATGGGTCGCAGATAAGAAAGCCGACCAGGTCATCTTTGAGGAGTATCTCCCCTATGCAGTGGCTTTTGGCCTTTCGCATACCTGGATCAAGTCATTCGAAGGCGTATTGACCGAGCCGCCTAGCTGGTATGTCGGCCCGCATTCGGGCTTTACGACCCTCCACTTCGCAGACAGCTTCTCAACGGTCAACCATTCGATAGCGACGGTCGCAGCAGCGCCTTACCAGGCACAAGGCTCCAGCTCAGGCTCGGGATTCAGCGGCGGGTTCTCCGGAGGTGGGGGATCATCCGGCGGCGGCTTTGGCGGCGGTGGCGGAGGAAGCTGGTAGACCAAAACAATCAGAGGCTGACTAATCAGCCCCTGATCACTGGAGTGTTGAACATGATCCTCATTCTGGATCTGGGCGCATCTGCTTGGTCTGCACCCGTTATCTGAGTAGAGGCAGTCAACAGCACAGTCGATTCAAGAAAATCAGCGAATCGGGTGAGAAGCCCGAAACTCAGTCTGATTATTGACGGCATTGACGATCTGATCCGGTTCGACTGTGCCCGTTTTCCAGCTCGCTTCGACACTGCCCGATCGATCCACAACACAGCCCAAAACACCGGCAACGCTCATCACAGCCGTGTGAACCTGATCACGGCACGCGGTGCAGGACATCCCTTCGACTTGAATCCGAATCAGGGATGTGCCGTCATTTCGCGCCGTGACATCAGGCTGACCTGCTCTGCCGCTGGAAGAGCAGCCAGACAGAGCGAGCCCAAAAAGCGATAGACAAAGAATGAGCGTCCTCAAGCTCACGATTGTGAAAATGCCCGAGAACGCTCGTCGGTTCCCCGCAGTCTTACTCGAACGAGTACTGACCGTTGTGCGCGTCTTCGATATACGCAGCCATCAGATCGATGCAGGCCTGCACGTCATTCGGATCGACCGTCTCATTCACTGTATGAACATAACGTGTCGGAATAGACAGGGTGAACGACGGGATGCCGCCATGCAGCCGCTGGACACCGCCAGCATCTGTTCCGCCTCTGGGCAGAAGCTCAATCTGGTGTTTGATATCGTTCTTCTCAGCAAGATCTCGGAAATGATCAACCATCTTTGGATTGCAGATCAGAGATCCATCCATGAACTTGATCGCTGCACCTTCGCCCAGTTTGGTGATGGCGAGCTGCTCAGGGATGCCGGGGATGTCGTTCGCCAGCGTAATGTCGATCGCCACGCAGATGTCGGGAGCAATTCCTGATCCTGCTGCAGCTGCGCCGCGCAGACCGATCTCTTCTTGAACGGTAGCAACCGCGTAGACGTCGACGTCGTGGTCATTGGCTGCCTTGACCGCCTCGATCATGACAAAGACTGCCACTCGGTCATCCATCGCCTTGCAGGTGAGGTTGTTGCCGGTCTCCTGCATGCCGCGATTCATCGTGACCATGTCGCCGATGCTCACCTTCTCTTTGACATCATCCCCGGAGAGTCCGAGGTCGATGAAGAAGTCGTCGGTGGTTAGGGCCTTGCCTGCCTCTGCCGGTGTCAGCATGTGCTTCGGCTTGGTGCTCGGCATCAGAGTGCCGGCGAGCGAACCATCTTTTCGCGTGTGAACCAAGACTCGCTGAGCGCACATCATGCGCGGATCCCAGCCGCCGACCGGATTGATCCGTATGAATCCTTTGTCGTCGATATGCTGGACCACAAACCCGATCTCGTCCATGTGGGCTGCGATCATCAGCTTCTTGCCGCTGCCGCTGCCTTTCTTGACGCAGATCATGCTTCCCATCGCATCACAGGTGATATCGCACAGGTCTCCGAGTTCTCGGCGGACAATTTTGCGAATTGCGTCTTCCTGGCCGGGCACACCGTGCGCCTCGACAAGCTCCTTGAGGAGTTGAACATTCATGCCCTCATTCTGACCGAGTTGACCCATGGTTGTCACACGCCCGTCCCAGGCCCTGCGGAACCTGCGGCCTGCTGGTAATCTTCCGCTACTGCTATGGCGCACAAAGTGATCATCGTTGGATCAGGACCTGCCGGCTACACCGCCGCCCTTTACACAGCTCGAGCCGACCTAGAACCGCTGGTTTTCGCGGGACCTGAACCAGGAGGGCAGCTGACGATCACAACCGATGTCGAGAACTATCCTGGATTCCCCGACGGCATCATGGGGCCAGAAATGATGGAGCTCTTCCGCAAGCAGTGCGAGCGGTTCGGAACCACGGTCAAGAACGAAGTTGTCACCGAAGTCGATCTTTCCCAGCGGCCTTACAAAGTGATGGTCGGCGAGGATGTCTATGAGACCGAATCTGTGATCATCGCCACTGGAGCCAGCGCCAAGTGGATCGGCATCGAGTCTGAGCAGACATTCGGCGGCTATGGTGTCAGCGCCTGCGCCACCTGCGACGGGTTCTTCTTCCGGGGCAAAGAGGTGATCATCGTCGGCGGCGGCGATACGGCGATGGAGGAGGCGAACTACCTGACGCGCCACGCCAGCAAGGTCTATGTCGTCCACCGACGAGACGAGTTTCGCGCCAGCAAAATCATGCAGGAGCGGGTTCTCAACAACGAGAAGATCGAAGTGATCTGGAACAGCCAGGTCGACGAGATCCTCGGCGAAACTGATCCGGTTCCGAAGGTCACCGGAGTGCGGCTGAAGAGCACAGTAGATGGCTCGACCAAAGAGATGCCGATCGACGGAGTTTTTGTTGCTATCGGACACAAGCCGAACAGCGACCTCTTCAAAGGCGTGCTCGACATGGATGATGTCGGCTACCTGAAGATCAAGCCGTTCTCCAGTGAAACCGACCTGCCGGGCGTCTTTGCCTGCGGCGATGTTGCCGACAACAAGTACCGCCAGGCAGTCACCGCAGCCGGTTCTGGATGCATGGCCGCGATTGATGCTGAACGATTCTTAGAAGAGCAAGGCGTCTAAACTACAGAGGGATCCATGGAGACTCTGCTTCTTTCATACGCGCTGGTCTTTGCCAGGCTGGGTGACGTCATTGCGCCCAACCAAGGCACAGAGGTTCGGTATCAAGAGCAGACTCTCATCGGGATCGATGAACCACGCTACGAGCGGCTGCTCATTCGCACACAGAATGAGCAGCTGAAAGAACCAAAGCGCTCCCCCCAGAACGAGGACTGGCTGTTCCACTATGTAACCGCCGGATTTGGGAGACGCGCACCAGCAAGCCAATACAACCTGAAGCTGCGAGTCTTCAGCGAGAATGAAGAAGACTCTCGCACCCGCAGCGCTCCCATCGCCAGCCTGATGATGAGGCTCTGGGACTACAACTACAAGCGGATGATCCGCCTCGACCATAAAGAGGAATTCCGCGGAGGCGTCGTCGATGTTTTCCTCGCCCAAGGAGGCGACGAAGCCGGTGCCGAGCATCGCTTAGAAGCCGACTATTTTGAGGCTTCGAGTTTCGGAGAACCGGTTTCAAGCAACTCCATCTACTTCTATCAGATTGCAGGCCTCACCGACCCGATGGAGATCGTTCGGGAGACCACCCATGAGTACGGCCATGCAGCCCTGCTTTTAAACGCACCGGGCGGTTTTTCTGGGCCAGAATCCTGGCCGAATGGTGACCTCGGCGAGCGGCTCTATATCAACTGGCTGAGACACGATCTGGCGGCTGAGAAGATCAAGAGCGATGAACTGTTTGGGCTCACAGTCGGACAGCTTGACAAGTATCTGGCTGCCAATCGGACACCGCTTCTGCAGAGATTTGTCGAACGCGGCCCACAGCCAGACACGATGGCCGCGAAGAGCACCGATGGCTACTGGGATTATCTGGCTGCTGCCCTCTGGATGGAGGCCACCTGCGTGCGGACAGCGTTTGCCCGATCGATGGCACTGCTGCCAGACAGGGACAAGCCAGAGACCTACCTGAAATCATGTGTCAGCTCCGCATCCGAAATCGAAGAATGGGAGCTGGTGCTGCCGCCCGAACTGAGCGATCTTGATACGGTCTGGGCGCCACTAGGCCAGGGCAAAGTCACAGGCGCTGAAATTGTTGGAAGGCGCGACGGTTGGGCCCAGCTCAAAATCACCGGCGCTAAGGTCACGATCAAGAATCCGCCGATCGATCCATGAGCGGACTCGAATCAAACTCTGAATCCTGGAGGAAGATGGTCCTGCAGGATCTGCCTGAACCGGCGTGGCTCAGGTTTGGCGCCCCGGATGAAGATGTGGTGGTCAGCTCTCGGTGCAGAATTGCTCGAACCTTGAACGGGCACCCATTTACTCATAAAGCGGACGAGGATCAGCTCATCGCGATCCAGTCAAAGATCGAATCCTGTGAAGCGATAAAGGATTACACCAAGATCGGCAAGCTGAGCCGAGCGGAGCGCGACTACTATCTCTCCTGCCGAATGATCAGCCCCGGCTTTAAGCTCGGCTCACCTGGCCGCACGCTGCTGCTTGATCAGGAGATGAAGACCAGCATCATGGTCAACGAAGAGGATCATCTGCGGCTGCAGGTTCTCACACCCGGCTTTACCATTGACGAAGCAGAAGAGACTGTCGAAGAGATCGCTGCGAGCCTCAGAGGCGAACTCGATTATCTCAAAGACCCTGAGATCGGCTGGCTGACCGCCAGCCCGTTCAACGCCGGACAAGGCCGTCGACGCTCGGTTCTGGTGCACCTGATCGCTCTGGCACACCTCGGGCGCATCGCTGATGTGATGAAGGCTCTGCAGGCGTACAACATCACCGCTCGAGGGCTCTTTGGTGAATCGACAAAAGCTTTGGGGGCACTCTTTCAGATCAGCACGATCACCGGCAAAGCACAGGAGCTCCGAGGAGCCGCCAGCTATCTGATCGAAGAGGAGCGGAAAGCACGCGCCGAGCTGCACCCTGCAGAGATCAGCCGCAAAACCTATAAAGCCGCCGAAAAGGCGATGGGGGCCAAAGAACTGAGCCTCGAAGATGCTCTGCGGCTCTTCGCCTGGGTTCGATGGTCACGGGCCGTCGATGCCCCCGGCTGGAAGGGATCCTGCCGCGAAGTCGATGCCTGGACAGCCCAGATGGAGGTGTTTGGCACCCATAAAGTTGAGCTCGCAGCCAGACACCGAGCAGAGTTTGTTCGCGCCAGACTGGCCTAGCCGTGCAACGGACTACGCCTTATCGCCGATAATAAAGACGAGATGGCAGCCGATTACTACAAGCCACCTGACATCCTGTACTGGTTCGACACCGGATCAGATGAAGCGCTTGAGACCAGCCGACGCAAAGGCAGGGAGTTCTCCGCTGACCCCAAGGATATCAAGGCGACGCTGAAGCAGGCTGCTCAAGCTGCGGCCGAGTTTGGCCGAGGTGCGATGGCGGATTTCGCCTGGAGAAAGCTTGATGAGATCTGCTACACGCTTGAAGATGAATCGTTCGAAGCGATCACTCTCACCACACATCGACGCATCGCCTACACCAATGTCACCGGCATCATGGCGGACAAGAATGACAAGTTCGTCATCCGACACACCGAAGGGAGTCTGGTGATCAAACCTGTAGCCCACCTCAGTTCTGGCAGTGTCAAGGTGCCGATCGGCTGGAAGAGGAATGATATCGAAGTGCCATACTTGACCCTCGTCGAGGAGCTTGCAGCTCGTTCCGGCGTGGAGATCACTTCAGAATGAATCCCGGGTGGAGCCACCCAAAACCAGCAGACTGGATCCAGGTTGTAGACCGTGCCCTGAGTGAAGACCTCGGGCCTGGCGACCTTTCGGCCGCCTGCCTCGAACCAGGTCGGCGCTGCAGTTGGTTCATCGAAATCCAGGCACCAGGAATCGTCTGCGGTCTCGGCATCGCAGATCACCTTTTTGAGAAGACCTGGGTGATGAATCGTGACGGCGACTCGGTCAAGCCGAACGACATGGTGATCCGCGGAGAAGGCGTCTCGACCGAAGTTCTCAGCCT
>JALGXY010000424.1 GCA_029824495.1 Fimbriimonadia bacterium | reverse complement strand
CCGTTCAGATCTCGATACGCTTCGCCGTCACCGAGAAGATGCATAGAACCGCGGATGTCGACGTTGCCGTTAATGGTGCGTCCAGCTTGTCCGGAGCCAGCGAAGATCGCATTGTTCCAGATCGAGAGGTCCTTCAGGTAGATGAACGACCGCACGCTGCGAACGCGGCCCTGAATGATCGAAACACTGGTCACCCAGCCGCTGCGGCTGGAGTCGTTAGGAAGGGTCGGTCCGGAGGGCGAACCGGCTTTTTGAGGAGCCGGGGCAGGGATGAAGAACGCGTACGAGAACAGGTTCTTCGTTCTGTTCTTGTACTCGTCTGATGTGATGTGAAGCAGGATATCAAGATACTCATGCTCATCATAAAAGTCGCGAACCTCAGTCTCCTCAAACTCAAGACCCGCTTGAGCGGCCTCAAAATTGACGACCGCCTCGCGTTCTCGCCGACTCTGCACCATGGCGTTTGTCGTAATGTTTGAAATGGTGAGGCTGATAACGATCAACACCATCAAAATGCCCAGAATCAGGGCAGAAACGGATCCTTGGTTCTTTTTCATTAGTGGCGGTTCCTCAAAAGTGCGGAGGTCTTCATCCGAACATATCGGGGCTGGACTGGGGATGGTCGAAGGGTGATCAGGTTGACCGTAACAGCTCGTTTCGAGCCGATCGAGGTTGCAGAGAACGGCCGGTATTCCTGGTCAAACTGAGTGGACTTTGGATCTGGGTCGTAGGCGATGATGTGGTCAACCAAAACCTTTTGGGTTCGAATGTTGATCAGCTTGTCGCCGACCACCTCATAGCCTCTTTCGACGCCATCCCAGCGAACAGGCAGGGCGTACTCGTTTTCGCCAGTTGTCTGTTCATGAAAACCGAGCCGCTCCGGAAGCATATAGGTGATCCGCTTGCCGTCCTCAGAAATCGTGACGTCGATGGCTCCCCGCAGCCGCTCAGAGATCCGCCTTAGCGTCGATGAGTTCTCGCGTGTGATCTCGACATCAGTTTCTGTATTCATGAAGAATCGACTGCCGCTGATCCAAAGCGTCAGGGCGGCAAACATGATGACCGATGAGATCATCACCGCCAGCAGCGTTTCGATTAGGGTCACACCTTTCTTAAGTCGCCTCATTTAAAGCCTCCAATGATCGTCCCTGTGTGAACCTGCTTCCACTTACCTGAGCTCGACTGCCAGGCGATAGTAAGATCGATATGCCTTGATTCGTTCTCCAGCTCGTGCACATAGAACCAGCCTCGGCCATTGTTCAAAACGTTTCGGGCACTATAGAGAGAGGCATCATCCATCGGGATGTCGCTGACAGCGTAAGCGCCGGTGCTGGTGACGTAGCTGGCCAGATTCAATTCGTGCAGGGTCTCAAAGTTGAGGTCCTCGATGGTCAGCATCTGCAGGTGCTCAACCAGCCTGGCACCAACCTGTGCCGCTTGAGACTCTTCTTTTGCAATGAGATGAGCTCGACGAATGACGGGGAACGTCGAGTAAAAGGCAGCCGCAGAGATGCCCAAAATCATAACGCCGATCAACGCATCGATCAGCAGAGCTCCCTTCTGGCGACGCTTCTTAGAACCTCTCAAGCGCATAGTCTCTGTTCGTCCTTTTCCATATTCCCACCCGAATCCACACTGGCAAGTACCTGTATGTTCGGCTGATTTTCGTGAGATTCTTAGGGTGCGAATGCTGGTGAATATCCTGCAAAATGGCGATTCCTGATGTTTGCAGCAGTAATTCCAGCGGGAGGCAAAGGCACGCGCATGGCCGCAGTGACCGAAGGAAAGCCGAAAGAACTCCTCCAGCTGCCCGGCGGAACCGTGCTCGAATTCATCATCAATGAAGCGTTTGAAGCTGGCGCAAACCAAGTCGTGGTCGTTGGTTCAAAGGCGAAACCCGAGATCGACGAGTTTGTATGCTCTCTTGGAGACGCCCGGATCGAAGTGAAGCATCAGCCTGAACCACTCGGCCTTGCCCATGCCGTCGCTTGCGCCGAGGTAGATGGGCCGCTGGCTGTTCTCTTGGGCGACACGATCTTTTGGCCTGGGTCACCTCTCAATCGGCTCGTCGAGGACCCCAGCCTATCGGCCGTTGCCGTCCAGACCGTGCCAGATAACAAGGTCAACCGGTACGGCATCGTCGATCCAGATCCAGAGATGATGGCAACGCGGATTTTGGAGAAGCCTGATCCGAGTGAGATCGACAGCCGCTGGGCCGTGACGGCCAGATTTTTCCTTTCTGAGCGGGCATCTGAGCTGCTCCAAACAAACTACCGCTATCCAGTGCCAGGCCCCGAAAGGACGCTGACCGACCTCTTTGGTGATCTGCTCGCCGAAGGAGGCTCTATACGAGCAATCCCGATAGATGAGACTGAAGAGAGGCTCGACTGTGGTTCGGTCACTGGATACAGAGAGGCGAAAGAGAGACTGAAGCGATGATCATTGAAGCGAGTGCACCTGGCCGATGCGGCATTGTCGGCAACCCGAGCGACATCTACGGAGGGCGTGTCCTGTCCTGCTCGACTACAGCCAGGGCGACCTGTCGTCTCATCTTTGGCGAAGAGGGTCTGCCCGAAGACACGACTCTCTGGGATGCAGCGACGGCACGACTGCCTGTCGAAGGCCCTGTTCGTGTCGAATGGAGCACAACCGTTCCTCGATCAAGCGGCCTGGCCGGTTCTACAGCGTTGCTTGCTGCGGTCGTGTCCTGCCTGTTGAAATCGCGAGACGAAGAGCCTGTGCTGGACGAACAAGGTCGAGCAGTTCTGGCAGAACTCGTGCGCGATATTGAGGCGGTCGAGGCTGGCGTGGTCTGCGGCTATCAAGACGCCTATATGGCAGTCTTTGGCGGACTGACTTACATGGATTTTTCGGGCAAGCACCCGATCGAATCTGGCCCTCACGGCAGGCTGGCGAGTCTGGAGTGTCAACTCCCGTTCCTGCTTGTGACCACCGGTGTCGAGAGGCTTTCCGGGTCGGTACATGGTCCTGTCAGGGATCGCTGGCTGGCAGGTGAGAGGGAAGTTGTCGACAAGATGATCCGATGCGCCGAGCTCGCAGACATCGGGGCGGAGACGCTGCTCGCCAGTCAGTACGAAAAGCTGGCAGATGCAATGAACGAAAACCAGGAGATCACGGCGAGCCTGGGAGGCAGCGGTGACGCGATCGACGACCTCATCGCAGAATGTCTTGACGCCGGAGCCATGGCCGCAAAGCTGGCGGGTGCTGGAATGGGCGGAACCGTGATTGTCTTGTCAGACGACCTGGACAGCCTCGAAAACGAACTTCGAAGACGAGGGAAGGACCGCATCATGCGGCCCGAGATCACCCCAGGGCTAGAGTTCGCTTAACTCGACACGACGACCGTCATCAGCAGCGCTCTTGTAGATTGCTAAAATCACCTTGAGCGGTTCGAGTGCGTCCCTGGCAGAGAGCTGCGGGGCTCGCCCTTGCTGCACGGCATCGGTGAAATCCTGAACCTGCATCAGATGCTGTGTGCCCCATGCTGCAGAAGGGTCACTGGCGGCTGACTCACTCAGGTCAAGCTTTGGCTCTTCACCATCCGGCTTCGCTGTCTGACCGCCGTCTTCAACGGCTGTCGAGAGCCAAGTCCTCACCTTGTCACCTTCGATCTGGATGCCGCCTTTGTCGCCGTGGATCTCGACCGATTCGGCCACGCCTGGGTAACAGGAGGTTGATCCTCGCAGTGTGCCGATCGCACCGTTCTTAAACTCGATCACGGCTGCAGCGCAGTCTTCGACTTCGATCTCATGTGTCAGCGTACGAACCTGAGCTGTCACGGCCTCCACTCCGCCCATCAGCCATTGGAGCATATCTACGTAGTGCACACCTTGGTTCATCAGGCATCCGCCGCCATCGAGCTCCCAGGTTCCGCGCCAGTCTCCACTGTCGTAATACTCCTGCGTCCGCCACCATTTGGTGGCCGCTTCGCCAAAGACGATCCGTCCCAATTCGCCAGATTCGACAGCCGCTTTGGCTGCACGAATATCACGCGCAAACCGGTGCTGACTAATAACGCCAGCGAGGACCCCAGCCTGATCAGCCGCATCAACCATGGCTTGGGCTGCGCTCATTGAGATATCGATCGGCTTTTCGCACAGAACGTGGCGTCCCTGCTTGATCGCCTCAATTGCGACCTTGCTGTGCAGGCCGCTCGGCGTGCAGACCGTCACAACATCGACCCTGCTTATCAGATCGTCGAGCGATTCTGCACCGTAAACAGCCTGCTTCTCGGCTGTTTCGACTGTCTTTTCTGGCACGATGTCGTAGACAGCGGCGAGCTCAGCATTCTCGATCTCTCTGACCGCCCAACAATGAATGCCATGAATGGCGCCGAGGCCGACGACTCCGTATCGAACTTTGGACATCAGCCGAGCAGAGCCTCCAGTTTCTCTTTGGCGACGGCAAACAGCTTCTCGCCTGTGAACCCGGAAAAGGCTCCTGATTCGGAGAGGTGCGGCTCCAAGGCCATCGGCCCTGACCAGTCTGCCTCGACCAGTAGCTTCAGCATTTCAGGAATCTGAGCTTCGCCTTCACCAGCAGGGACAAACTTGCGCGTGCCATTGATGCCGTCCTTGATATGCAGCGAGTCGAGGTGAGGGATGATCCAAGGGAACCAGTCCGGAATCGTCTTAATGCCCATGCAGGCAGAGTTGGCTGGGTCAAAGACCGCTTTGAAGTTCGGCCCGCTGAGCTCTTCAAGGATTCGACGAGAGCCTTCTGGAAACGCGCCGTACATGTCGGCGTCGTTCTCGTGAACCAGCACAAAATCGGTTCCCTCAGCGAGAGCTGCCTGCTCAGCCATCCAGTCTCTTACAGCTGGCCAGTCCTCTTCTCGGCAGCCGCCGTCGGTGCGTGGTGAAAAGACTCTGATCCTGGTCACACCAAAAGCCGACGCCTGCTCCATCGCCTTTTTGAGGCGCTCCAGCTCTTGAACACGATGAGCCTCAGTCAGATCAAGTTTGTTGACTGGTGATCCGATTGAACTGATCACCAGACCCTTGTCTTCGCAGCGCGACCTGATTTCACTGATCTGGTCAGCAGAAAGGTCGAGGACATTTGTCTTGCCGATCCAGCGGACGTCGATGCCGTCAAGGCCGATTCGGGCTGCTGCTTCGATCTGCTCTGCAAGGTCCGGACTGATCTCATCAACGAAGCCTGTGACCAAAGTGGCAGGGGCATGAGCCATGAGCGGATTATAATAGGCGCGGAGCTTTGCCCGCCAGCGCCGGAAGGCAAGGTCAACATTCAAAATGACCGATTCTCCTTTCCTTGGATTTGATCCTCGCAAAGCGGGCTTGAGTGAGTCCCTCAGTCGCGATCTCGTGACCATCGATAATCTGGTCGGGCGCACCGTGCTCGAACACGAAGGCGAAGCGGTGCTCGAAGCCGGTCGCAGGCTCTTCGATTTGGCGGCTGCGAATCCATCAGCGGACGTCTTTGATAAGATCCCCGCGCTGGCAGAACCAGAGACGGCAGCCAAGACCGCTCGCGCCTTTACGATTCTCTTCCAGTTGATCAACCTGGCAGAGCAGAAGGAGATCATCCGTGTTAATCGAGAACGAGATCACCGACCTGAATCTGTCAGAGATGCTGTCAACGGCCTGAAGGAGAGCGGCAGCACCGCCGATCAGGTCAGCGAGCTGATCAGTGCTGTCTCAATCTGCCCCACGCTGACCGCCCACCCGACCGAGGCGAGACGGCGTGCTGTGCTCGACAAACTTGAGTCGATTGCCCGAGCTCTGACCGAGATGGATGAGGATGAGGACACTCTCAGCCTCGATCGACCGCTCGACTCCGAAGGAATGGCGCAGGATGACCTTCGAAGAAACCTTTCTGCCCTCTGGCTTACTTCTGAGCTTCGCACCAGCCAGATCAGCGTCGAGGATGAGGTGCAGAACGCGCTCTACTTTTTCGAGAAGACCATCTTTATGGTCGCTTCATGGCTGCATCGAGACCTCAACCGGGCCTTCAGCGAGGCTTATGGCAGCGGCGAGAGAATCGACTGCGGCAACGTCCTCACCTACCGATCCTGGGTCGGCGGCGACCGAGACGGCAATCCGCTCGTCACGGCCGATATCACATGGTCGACGCTGTTGGAGCATCGCCGTGTGGTCATCAAGAACTACATCAAGCTTCTCAAAAGCCTGAGGCGCGAACTCACTCATGGCTCTGAGGGGCTGGCGGCCGATGATCCGCTGCTGGTGGACGTCAATAGTGGCTTGAAGTCGGCAGGACTTCCCGATTCGATTCTGCGCCGTCACGAAGGCGAGCCCTATGCACTTAAGCTGGCGATGATCGAGCAGACCCTCAGCGAGCAGCTCGACTGGCTGGCGAGACTGCAGAAGGGCGAATCGATCCCCACCTGCAGCGGCTTCGATTCTGATCAGCTTTGGAATGAGCTCGTCATGGTCCGATCTGGGCTCCAGCGAGCCGGCCTAAAGGTGGCGGCCGAAACTGGACTGCTTGCCCGAATGATCCGTGAAGTCGAAGCATTTGGACTAGACATGGCGAGTCTCGATGTTCGACAGCACTCAGACGAACATGGTCAAGCGGTCGGTGTACTTTTGGCGGCGGCAGATGTCATCCCCGATGCCGACTCGTATCAGTCGATGTCAGAGCTGCACAAGATCAAAACTCTGGTCAAAGAGATCGAAAGCTCTCGACCTCTGGTGCGAGGAAGCTGGCGAGGAGACGAGCGTGTCGAAAAGGTGCGCGGAGTCTTCCGCGTGATTCGAAAGGCGCACGAGCTTCTTGGCCCGAGATCGGTGCAGGCCTACATCGTCAGCATGACCCACGGATTGAGCGACCTCTTAGAGGTGCTTCTGCTTGCCAAAGATGCTGGCCTCGACACGGGCGATCTCGACGTCGTGCCGCTGCTCGAAACCATCGACGATCTGGAGCGAGGCAAACCGCTGCTTAAGGAGCTGTTCGCGTCGCCGCCCTACAAGGTGCATCTGGCACAAAGGGGCGGATTCCAGGAAGTGATGCTCGGCTACAGCGATTCGAGCAAGGATGGCGGCTACCTTGCTGCAACCTGGTCACTTCAGAAAGCTCAGCGTGAGCTGTCTGAAGCGGCCAAGGCTCACGGGGTCAAGCTGAGGCTTTTCCACGGCCGTGGCGGAACAGTCGGCAGAGGCGGCGGACGAGCCAACCGGGCAATCTTGAGCCAGCCGGCCGGCAGTTTTGATGGTCAAATCCGGTTTACAGAGCAGGGCGAAGTGATCTCTTTCCGCTACACGCTCGCACCGATCGCGCACAGGCATCTCGAGCAGATTCTGGCCGCCTCACTTGTAGCTGCTTCCCGGACCTCACTCGCGCGAGGATCCAGCTGGACG
>JALGXY010000423.1 GCA_029824495.1 Fimbriimonadia bacterium | reverse complement strand
CGCGAACATCACCGCGAATCTCGCCGACTGGATTGGCCGATTCACCGCCAGGCACAGCCAGATAGATGAGGGTCGTCCCGTAATCTGTCTTGCTGAAGCCGGCAGCAAACTGCTTCTCGCCCGGCATGAGCCGCGCGCTCGATACAGACGGTCCGACGAGATTGAACTCCTGCTGCGAGTCTTCTAGCTTCACTCGATTCACGCCCCAGCCATCGGCAGACTGCGAGGTGCAGACCAGCGAGCCAGCATCGAAGTGGAGACGGTCATCAACCTGGCCTACTGCCGAGCTGATACCATCCATTCTGGCAACCAACTTTGCGCCAGGCTGCTCATTTGTCAGGTCGAGCGACACCAGAGCCTCGAGCCAAGGCGTGCCGTCCTTCTCTTCCCAGCGAAGCAGGCAGTAGAGCGTCTTTTCGATCAGCTCGATGCCAGATACGGCTGTGAATCCCTCGGTGCGACGGCCCTCCTTCACTGCGTGGAAGGTCTCGTCAATCTCACCTTGAGAAAAAATCTTTGGTGTCATCGCTATCGCAGGAACGCGGGAGAAGTTGAGGCCGGCGGATGATCGGATGCCGAGCCCTTTCTCGTTGAGTACGATCGTGCGGCCCTCAATCTCCAACGTCTTCGACTCAACCGGAAATTCTGCCGGCGCCAAGGCATCTTCCAAAGTGACTGCAGATTTTTCCTCACCTTGGGAGATGACGAACCCTGCCTCGCCATAATCAAGAGAGACGGGCACCTGCCCGAGAACTGCTGAAAGAAGCACTGACGTCAACATCGTTTTTCATTCCTAGTATGCATTGCAGCGACTGCCCCCGGTTCGATAATGAAGAGCGATCCTGTCGAGATGGCAAGGTCAATCCTCAGACGTATGGACAGGCTCTAGAAGTCGCACAGGTGATGGGTGTGAGGTCGATTTGTGTCTTTTGTGATTACCGAGAACGATTGATTGAAGGCCGGGCCAAATCGGTGTCTAGGACAAATTCTTCGTCTCAACAGCAGACAACCGACAACCAGCAGCCATAATACGATTGATGTCTGACACCAGTCTCGCACGGCTCTACAAACTGCACAGGATCGATTTTAGCCTCTACAAGATCCGGATGCAGGCGGCCGCGCTGGACTCTGGCAAAGAGGAGTCAGAGAAGCTCAAGGCCTATATGAAGGAGGTCGACCCGATCCGGTCGGCAGCGAAAAAGGCGACCAACAAAGTCAAAGAGCTGGGGGACAAGGTCACAACCCTGAACGAAAAGAAAGAGCAGTTTGACAAACAGCTGTTCGACGGCACGATCACCAACGCGCGTGAGATTGAGAACATCCAGAAAGAGCTGGGCATGCTCAGCGAGCTGATTAAGGCCACCGAAACCGAGCTGGCTGAAAAGAAGAAAGCGCTTCCCGAATCCGTCAATAAGGCGAAGGAGACGGAAAAGGTGATTTCAGAAATCCAAAAATCGATCGTCAGCAAACGCCGGAATGCTGTTGCGGAAAGTGAAAGGCTGAAGGCATCGTTCGAAGAGTTTAAGCAGAAGCGGCCCGGCGCGGCCAGCGATGTCCCGGCTGCCCTGTTGAATCAGTACGAGATCATCCGCAAGAGGCGGGGCGACACAGCAATGGCCGTGGTCAACGAGCAGGACTGCTGCGGCGCCTGCGGTTTGCACGTGCCCGAACAGAGCTTGGTGATGGTCCGTGGCGATCGACCGACATCCTGCCAGGGCTGCCGCCGGATCCTCTTTATTCCTGTGCCGACTCCATGAAAACTCGGCTGCTCCTGATCTCGCTGTTGTTGGCGGCCCTGATCGGGTGCGCAAAGCTCCCTGAATCTGGTGGCGGCGATTCGACGGTGCGCGTTCTCTTTCGGTGGACAACAGACGGCGAGATTGTGAATGGACAGGGCGCTGGCGGAGGTGGACTTCCCTACCTCTACTTCATCGTCCTCAACCTTTCGAAGGATGCGAACCCGATCACCCAAGGGCCGATTCCTGTCACCGCTTCTGGCGGCAACGGCTATGTAGCTGGCGATGCCACTCACATGATTCTTTGGGATCCGCTTCGCTCACCTGAATTCTCGCTCTGGAAGTTTCAGGACGAAGAGCTGCTGACCATCACCGAAATCGACATCCCCGTGAATTACCGATCCGTGCAGACCGGCGACAGGACGTTTGAAGTCGAAATCGACTTGAGTCAGCTTGTGCCTGGCGAAGTCGATGACATCAAGAACATCCAGGTCAATTTTCTTTCGATGAATCGGCTCTCGACGTCAGGTGGGGGCACACGCGACTGGGATGCCCTGGGCGACAGCCGAGTTGCTGGCGAAGTCAACAGCCCCTTCACCTTCTCCACGCTGTTTTCGAGGCTCTACTCTGACGCAATCGAAGGTGATATCGAACCGGCTGGTGATGCCCTCGACCCTGGCGTCGATTTTGTCGATTGGGAGATCGAGGTCCGGACAGACTGATGCCGCGTGTCTCGGTGCTGCTGACCAGCTACAACCATATCGACCATCTCCCTCTTGGCCTCGAGTCGATCCGATCTCAGGGCTTTTCCGACTATGAGATCATCGCGGTCGATGACGGTTCGACCGATGGCAGCCGAGAATTTTTGCGAGAGCAGACCGGACTGAAACTGATTGAAACCGAATCGAATTCAGGCACCTATGCTGCGCTTAACCAGGCCGTAGCGGCAGCCTCCGGTGAGTTCGTAGCGATCTTCAATGACGACGACCTCTGGGCGCCAGAGAAGCTGTCACAGCAGGTCGAAGCGCTTGATCAGAACCCGAAAGCTGCACTCTGCAGCACGGGAGGCCAATTCATCGACTCTGATGGTCATGAATTGCAGGGGACACCTCTTGGATTCGCTTTCCCGAGCCATAGAACAGGCGACATCCTGCTCGATCTGGTGCGGGCGAACTGCATGATCACGAGCAGCGTGATGATCCGTCGAGAAGAGCTGGTCAAGGTGGGCGGATTCGAGGAGAGCCTCTTCGGATCGGCGGACTGGCTGACCTGGCTCGCCTTGTGTGAGAACAACGAGGCCGCATTTGTCGATGCCCCTCTCACCAGTTACAGGGTGCACGCTGGCAGCGCCAGCCTCAACCGGGACAAGGTCTGGCAGGATGATGAGAAGATCCGCACCTGGATCAGCACGCGGATCCCTCTGTGGCTTGAAAAAGGCTATTCGGAGCAGGAGCTAAGGTCGGCCGAGGCTCACAATTGGGCCGCGCTCGGCACAGCCAAGACTCTGAACGGAAAGAAGGCCGAAGGGAGAGAGTGCTACGCCAAGGCCCTCAGCCTCGAACCAACCCTGAAACGCAAGATCTGGAAGGCGGCTTCAGCCCTTCCAAAGAGTCTTTTTAAGAGGCTCGTGCTTAAGCGGCTTTAGTTCGACGCCAGCCTAAGAAGAAGAACAGATACGCCGCCAGCTCAACAGCCGCAAAAGCGATCTTTGTCGGTTCGCTGACTTCAGGATTAAAGCTGAAGAACCCTTCGATCGGAGCCGCGATAAAGATCATGATCAGACCGACGATCATCAGTCGAAAAGCGTCTTTGCCGGCCACGCGCAGCGACTCACCCCGAGTCCGGTTTCCGGGAGCCAACAGAGCTCCAGCCAGCACAAAACCTGAGGCGGCTGTGACGAAGATCCCGCCCAACTCGCTGATGCCGTGAGGAAGGATTGAGATGATCAAGAAATCGAGGTGTCCAACGCTGGCAACTTCGCTGCTGAGAGCACCCAGCAGGGCCCCGTTTGTCCAGAGAATTGAGACGCCCATGATCCCAAAAGTGACAGCCGACATAGCGTTCACCACCAGCCCAACCATCGGATTGTGACCAGCGTAGCCCGCTGTCGCCATCATAGAGCCATGGATTGTGCGGCCCTCATGAGTGCCAGATTTCCAGTGCTCAAAAACACCCTCGAATCCAGCAGGAACGAGCATCTGCAAGGCATTGGGGTTCGCTTTGATCATCGCTGCAGCCAGAAAGGCTGATCCAAACGTGATCGCGGCAGAAAGAGCGATCGGGCGCCATCTCTCCCTTACAACTTCAGCTCCAGAAAAGGCTGTGTCTCCTAGCCATTGGCCGAACGACCTGGGAGTGACCCTGTAGAAAAGACCGTAACAGATGCCGACGAGGTTGCCTAACCACTCGGCCAGACCAGGATTTACGTTTGTCCCAGCAACAAAGGCGTGGTCAGCCGAGGTCTGACGGTAGAGCCTCATGAACTCGACGATCTGGTCGCCGGACATTTTTCTGAGGCTGCGCTGCGCTGCTGAGCAGAGCTCGGCAGTTCGATGCCAAGCCCGTGATCTACGATTAAGAAGCTGCTCCTCGTTCAGCACGTACCCTTCTATTCTGCACCGAGATCAAAAGTCGCCGCCACGATTTCATTTCTGAAACGTAAGGAAGATTGGAGAGAGGCTTCGGCTAAAGACTTATGTTTGACTCGGATGAGGGCAAGGGCGGCTCCGAGCAGAACAGATCTGGCATCCCCAGCTACTTGAGTCGCCTGACACGGACTCCGCTTCTGACCAAGGAAGAGGAGAGGATCATCACGCGTGCAGCCAAAGACGGAGACCAAGCTGCGCGCAAGAGACTTGTCGAGTCGAACATGAGGCTCGTGATCAACATCGCTCGCTCCTACAACAATCGACTTGTGCCGCTTGAGGATCTGATTCAAGAGGGAGCAATCGGACTAATGCGAGCGATCGACCGATTTGAACCAGACCGCGGTTTCCGATTCTCGACCTACGCAACCCATTGGATCCGGCAGGCTGTCGGAAGAGCGATCGACTCCAAATCGAAGGTGATTCGGCTTCCCACCCACATCTCACAGACACTGCGCAAGATTGAACGGGCCAGAGTTGAACTGACCAACAAACAGGGGAAAGAGCCGACCAATGATGAGCTGGCAAAGCACCTCGGTATTCCCGCACAGAAAATGAGGCTTCTCAATTCTGCGGCCAACGATCTGATCAGCCTCGACATTCGGGTTGGGGACTCGGAGGCGACTTCACTCATCAGCCTTATCGAGGATCCCTCCTGCATCGATGCTGATGATCAGATGGTCACGGCCGAACAGGTTAAAGATCTTGAAGACCTGATCGACGAGCTCTCCAGCGACGAAAAAATCGTAATCCGTCATAAAGTTCTCGATCACGGCCCAAGAGCGAGCCGACCCGCCCCTCATCCGGTCATCGAGGAGATGAGCAGGCACCGCCGTAAGGACATCGAGGTGCAGGCACTGATCAAACTGCGGCGCGTTGCCGAACTCAGACGCTCTCGTCGGGACTCGGATGAGGATTGAGAACCCCATACATCCAGCTGCTTTGGGCTGACTCTGGTATAACGTTTGCGTCTCATGCCGGGCCTGAGCATCAATCAAATCCTTGATATTCTCCCTCACAGATATCCGATTCTTCTTGTGGATCGGGTCGTCGATTTTGTCGAGGGAAAGAGCGTCAGGGGCATCAAGAATGTCACCTTCAACGAGCCGTTTTTCCAAGGCCACTATCCCGGGCTGCCGATCATGCCTGGCGTGTTGATCCTGGAGTCGATGGCTCAAACAGGAGCGGTTCTGCTGCTCTCTTCTGATGATTTTGAAGGCACCGTTCCGCTGATCGGATCATTCGATAAAGTCAAGTTTCGCCGTCAGGTAATCCCTGGTGACCAGCTGATCATTGACGTCGATCTCGTCTGGATGAGAGGCGGAGTCGGCAAGATCAAGGCGAAAGGAACTGTTGACGGAGACCTCGCGGCAGAGATGGAGATGACCTTCAAGCTTCAGCCGCGAGAGGGATGAATAACAAAGAAATTGTCTAAGATCCACCCCACCGCTGTTGTCGAACCTGGAGCCAAACTCGCCTCTGATGTCGAGGTTGGACCGTTTTCGTACATCGAAGATGGCGTGGTGATCGGCAAGGGCTGTGTCCTCGATTCTCACGTCACGATCAAGAAAGGCACAACCATCGGAGAGCGCTGCGTCTTTGGACAGGGCTCCATTATCGGCGGCGACCCCCAAGATCGAAAGTGGGAAGGCGAAGAGACGTTCTTAGAGATCGGAAATGACAATACGTTCCGTGAGTACACGACCGTCCACCGATCAAATTCTGCAGGCAAAGCCACAAGAGTCGGCAACGACTGCTATCTGATGGCGTATGTGCACCTCGGTCACGACGTGCAGCTTCACAACGATATTACGATCGCAAACTCCTGTGGGCTCAGCGGGCATGTCACCGTTGAAGACCACGTGATGATCGGCGGTTTCTGCGGCATCCACCAGTACGTGCGAATCGGCACGTGCGCCATGGTTGGCGGCTTCAGCAAGATTGTCAAAGACATCCCGCCCTACATGCTCGTCATGGGCGACACGGTTCGCGACATAAACGCAGTCGGCCTCAGACGTCGCGGAATCCTCAGAGAAAACCGGAGCGCTCTCCACAAAGCGTGCAAGCTGCTGTTCAAGTCGAAAATCGGCATGAGCTCAGCGATAGAGATCGTTCACCGAGAAGTGCCGATCACCGAAGAGGTTCAGTATCTGTTGAACTTCGTCGAGCGGATCAAGTACGGCAAGAGCGGACGCGGCGACCAGATATGAAGATCGTCTTCTCCACTGGCGAAGCCTCTGGAGACGCCTACGCTGCGGCCTTGGCGGAACGTCTTAAACCGGTGCTGCCAGACAACGTTTTCCTTTTGGGGCTCGGTTCTCGCCGATCTCGGGAAGCGGGCATCGAGATTCTTCATGACACCAGCCGTTGGGCTGCCATGGGAATCTTCGGCTCAATGCTGGTTGCTCCGCGAATTCTCTGGGCTCTCAGCAAGTTCAAGCGGTTCTTAAGGAAGTCTGGGCCGGGTCTGTTTGTCCCGATTGACTTCGGCTATGTGAACGTTCGGCTGGCGCGGTACGCCAAGAAGCACGGCTGGAAAGTGCTCTATTTCATTCCGCCGGGAAGCTGGCGCAAGGACCGGCAGGGTGGCGACCTGGCCGAAGTGACCGACGAGATCGTCACTCCGTTTCCTTGGTCTGCCGAACTGCTGGAGCAGGCCGGTGCAAGTGCACACTTCTTCGGCCACCCGCTGAAAGAGATGGCACATCAGGCCGACCCACCGACCGAGAGGACTGGGGTTGTACTGCTTCCTGGCTCGCGGCTACAGGAGCTGCAGCTCAACGTGCCTCTGCTTGCGGCAGCCGTCGAAGGGCTGGACCAGGAGATCTCGATCGGTCTGGCGCCCAGCATCAGCGATGAGGTCTTTCGTGGTCTTTGGCAGGCAACAGGCGGCAAGGAAGTCTCAGTTGTTCGCGATGTCCGCTCCGCTCTGCGCTCGGCCACAGCGGGGCTGATCTGCAGCGGCACGGTGACGCTTGAGGCCGCACTGGCGGGCTG
>JALGXY010000422.1 GCA_029824495.1 Fimbriimonadia bacterium | reverse complement strand
CACCGACCCGGATGGTCATATTGATATCACCGCTGAATGCGACAGCTCTGGCGCGATCTTGATCGAAATACGCGACAGCGGTGTCGGAATTCCGCCGGATGAGTTGGAAAGGATCGAGTCGAGTAGTCGACTTCGATCGATTCGCAGCCAGCAACACAGGGGATGCCGAAGCCGCGGGCCACAACTGCTGCGTGGGAGGTCTTGCCGCCGCGTGCGGTCAGGATTCCCTGAGCCGCCAGCATGCCGTGGACGTCGTCGGGGTTGGTCTCTTCACGAACGAGAAGAACCTTTTCACCTGCGTTTGCCAGGCGCTGAGCTGTATCAGAATCGAACACCGCTTTGCCGACTGCTGCACCGGGAGATGCCGCCAGGCCGACCGTAACCGGCTTGATCTGATTCTCGACGATGTAGTCCGAGTCGATGCGCGGGTGCAGGAGCTGGTCGAGGTGGGCCGCTTCTACTCGGCTGATCGCCTCTTCTTTGGTGATCAAGCCCTCTTCGACCATGTCGACTGCGAGGTTGACGGCTGCCGGGCCGGTTCGCTTGCCTGATCGGCACTGCAGCATGAACAGGCGGCCTTTCTCGATGGTGAATTCGAGATCCTGCATGTCCTTGTAGTGGCCTTCCAGCTTGTCGCAGACAGCTGTGAATTCGTCGTAGACAGCCTTGTTCTGCCTTTCGAGCTGGAAGATCGGAACCGGAGTTCGCACGCCGGCAACAACGTCTTCGCCCTGCGCGTTCATCAGGTACTCGCCATAAAGAAGGTTTTCGCCGGTGGAGGGGTCTCGGGTGAAAGCAACACCTGTGCCGCAGTCGTCGCCGAGGTTTCCGTAGACCATCGCCTGGATGTTGACCGCTGTGCCGATCTCGTCCGGAATTCTCTCTTTCTTTCGGTAGACCTTGGCTCGATCGGTGTTCCAGCTCTGGAAGACGGCTTCGATGGCCAGCTCCAGCTGCTCCCACGGATCAGAAGGGAAGCCCACGCCGCGCTCTTTCTGAACGAGAGCGAGGAATTCGTTGGATGCTTCTTTCAGATCTTCGGCAGTCAGGTCTGTGTCCTGGGTGACGCCCTTTCGCTTTTTCAGCTCTCCAAAGAGCTCTTCAAACTTGTGCTTGCTGACGCCGAGGACGACGTCGCTGAACATCATGATAAAGCGTCGGTTGGAGTCCCAGACAAATCGTGAGTTTCCGCTCGATTTTTCGAGGCCGGTCAGCACTTCGGCGTTGAGGCCGAGGTTGAGGATCGTGTCCATCATTCCGGGCATCGAGAATTTGGAGCCGGACCGGACGGAGAGAAGAAGCGCATTGTTCGGGTCGCCGAATTTTTTGCCGAGATCTTTTTCGACATCTGCGATGGCGGCTTTGACTTCAGCCATCAGTTCTGCAGGCAGCTTTTCGCCGCCTTCGTAGTATTCGGTGCAGACTTCAGTGGTGACCGTCAGGCCGGGGGGGACAGGTAGTCCGATTTTGGACATTTCGGCAAGGTTCGCACCTTTGCCGCCGAGGAGGTCTCGCATAGTCGCGTTTCCTTCTCTAAACAGATAGACTCGTTTGGTCATTTATTCTCCGTTGTCAGCGCCTCAAGGCCACGGGCGGTCTTAGGCGCAAAAAAACCCGTTCGGCTGCGTTGACGAACGGAGCTTGTGTTCGAAGGGAGAATACCTTTGGGCCAGATCGTGTAATGGGATAGGCGGTCTGGCGTAGGCCTCTGGTCAGGGTAGGGCAATATTGAGGGCAGATTTCGAAGCTCAATAGGTGCCGAATGGGCCAAGGCTCAACTGGGACCGTTGAATCTAGCGATCAGGACGTGTTATCATACGCGACTGCACTCTGATTCAATTGAGGGGTAAACAAAATGAAGGCTGACACGCATCCCGCAAACCACCCGGTGCTCTTTATCGACGGCGAGCACGAATGGACCGGCGTTTCGACAAACAAGTCGGACGAGGTCCGGAATATCGATGGTGTCGACCACTTTGTTCTTCGCCTTGAAATCAGCGGCTTCACCCACCCGTTCTACACGGGCACCAAGAAGATTGTTGACTCCGCTGGCCGCGTCGAGAAATTCATGCGACGCTACGGCAATCAGCAGAAGAAAGACTGAAGCATTCAGTCTTAGCCAAAGCCCCTCAGCCAAAAGGCTGTGGGGCTTTTTTTGTCGGTCAGAGAAGGTCTAGAATCAAGTTGTGGCAAGCAACGACGCTTACCGAGACCGCTCTGTCCTGATCCACGGCAAATTCAAGTCCGAAAAGTGGGACTTCCAGGATCACATCATCCCACCGATCACAACTGCAGTCTCGTTCCGACTCAGGTCTGCAGAGAGGGGTGCGGCTGGATTCCAGCAGTTTGCCAACCCAGAGGTTGATCGGAACACCGCTGAGCCGATCTACATCTACGACAGGCTCGATGAGCCATGCTGCGGGCTGCTTGAAGAGAGCCTGGCATTCGCTGAAAAGGGCGAGAGCGCCGTCGTCTATTCAACCGGCATGGCGGCGATCGCTGCAGCACTTGGAATTCACACGCGTTCGGGCGATCACATCATCCACCACCCGGCCATCTATGGCTGTACGCACGGACATCTCAAGAACTGGCTGACCCGGTACCAGATCACCTCATCGGCTGTCGATCTGAAGAGCGGGGAAGCTCTGCTCGCCTCAATTCAGCCTGAAACGAGGGTGGTCTACTTCGAAACGCCTTGCAACCCGACCATGGAGGTCATCGATATCGAGCAGGTCGTGAGGATCGTTGCTGACGAAAACGAAAAGCGCGGAGACGACAACAAGATTGTTACGATCGTCGACAACACGTTCGCGTCACCGTTTGCCCAGCGGCCGATCGAGATGGGAGTCGATTTTGTAGTCCACAGTTTGACCAAACACATTGGAGGTTTTGGGGCGACTATGGGCGGTGTTGTCATCGGGCCACGTTCTGCCGAGACGAGCCTGCTTCTCTATCGAAAGGACTTCGGAGGATCGATTTCACCAGATGCCGCCTGGCACATTCTCACTTACGGACTGCCGACACTGGCGGTCAGGCTTGAGAAGCAGCAGGCGACAGCACAGGAGACAGCTGAATTCCTTGAGGGGCACCCGAACGTCGAGCAGGTGATCTACCCTGGACTCGAGAGTTTTGAGCAGAAGGAGATTGCAGCGCGCCAGATGCGGGACATCGATGGTGATCCAGCGCCGGGAGCGATGATTTCATTCGTTCTTAAGGGCGACGATCATCAAGCTTTTGAGCGAGCAAAGACGCTGATCAACTCGATTGCCGACAGCTCACTCAGCATCACCTTGGCTGTCAGCCTTGGCCAGATCAGAACGCTGATTGAGCACCCATCTTCGATGACCCATGCCCCTGTGCCGATCGAGGACCAGAAGCTTGCTGGCATCAATCCCGGAGCCGTTAGGCTTTCTATCGGGCTGGAAGATCCACGAGACATCATCTCAGATCTCAGCAAGGCTCTCGACCAGCTTGGGTAGGCAGACCTGCGATGCCGACAACCGGCATTGTGCTTGAATAATGAGCAGATGGCTGAACTGAACAGGAAGAAGGAGTGGTGGTCGCGAAGCCTCTGGACGTTTCTCGTCATCACGCTGGCATCAATCATCCATGATGAATTCAGCTTCTATGTCTGTCCTGCTTATTGGGCACCGCCCAACCACGAGATTCTAGTAGAGGGATTGCCGCCATTTTTTGCAGCGATTCTCTGGGGCGTGATTGCATCGGTCCTGTTTTCAATTCCAGGCTCAATGCTGCTCGCATGGTCGGGGCTTGATCTAGATATCAAGAAGTATCGCAGAGTGCTGATCTGGGTCTGCGGTTCAGCCGTCGCTTCGGCATTTCTGGTCTGGACACTCTTCTATCTGTTCGGGACACGCGGCATTCAGATGCTCGATGCTAATGCCGATGTGCCGGACAGAGCCGATGTCGTTTTGTTCAGCACCGCCGCGATGCACTTCTACAGCTACGCTGCCGCCATAGTGATGATCATCGGCCTCACAATCTGGTGGAAGGCCAAGCCACAAGAGCATGAGACGGAATAGAATGGGCCATGCATCCGCATCGCCGCCCTTTGGCTGACGTCGATTCCGCCGTTTTCGATTCGATCCAGAAAGAAGAGGCTCGCCAAGAGAACAACCTCGAGCTGATCGCTTCGGAAAACATCGCTTCGACCGCTGTGCGCGAGGCGATGATGTCGGTCTTCACTGACAAATACGCCGAGGGCTATCCGGGCCGCCGCTACTATGGTGGATGCGAGAACGCTGATGTTGTTGAGCAGCTTGCGATCGATCGCCTTAAAGCGCTTTATGGAGCAGGGTTTGCCAACGTCCAGCCGCACTCTGGCGCGCAGGCCAACATGGCCGTCTACCACGCCTTTCTGAAACCTGGCGATCGACTGATGGGTCTGAGCCTGCCTGAAGGGGGGCACCTGACACACGGCTCACCTGTCGCTTTTTCTGGTCAGATGTACGAGATCCTGCCTTATGGCCTGAAGGATGACGAGACGATCGACTACGATGCGATGCGCAAGCTGGCGATAGAAGCAAAGCCGAAGATGATTGTCAGCGGAGCCTCGGCATACTCTCGAAACATCGATTTTGAATTCTTCAACAAGGTGGCCAAAGAGGTTGGTGCAATGCACATGGTCGACATGGCTCACTACAGTGGTCTGATCGCTGGCGGCGCTTATCCAAACCCAGTGCCTCACGCCGATGTTGTGACATCAACGACTCACAAGAGCTTGCGAGGCCCCAGGGGCGGCTTTATTCTCTACAGCAATGAAGAGCTCGACAAGCCGATTCGAATGTCTGTATTCCCAGGCCTGCAGGGCGGGCCGTTGATGCACGTGATTGCAGCAAAAGCGGTCGCCTTTGGTCTGTGTCTCCAGCCAGAGTGGAAAGACTACGCTGCTCAGATCGTCGCCAATGCGAAGGCATTAGCTGCTGAGCTGACTGCACAAGGCTTGAGGATCGTTTCAGGAGGCACTGACTCGCACTTGATGCTGGTCGACCTGCGGCCGTATGGTGTCAACGGCAAAATCGCGCAGAACGCACTCGATCACGCCAACATCACGACCAACAAGAATTCAATCCCGAACGATCCTGAGAAGCCGTTTGTGACGTCTGGTATCCGGCTGGGGACACCTGCTGTCACCACGCGGGGAATGAAAGAGGCCGAAATGGTAGAGATCGCTGGCTACATTGCTGAAGTGTTGCGGGCGCCCGATGATGAAGCTGTCGTTGCTCAGGTCAAACAGAAGGTGATCGACTTGACCAACCGCTTCAGCCTCAACGCGGTCTAGTCCGTACAGCGAGACGCAAAGAAGCCCGGCTCCCTTGCAGGGCCGGGCTTCTTTGTCGGCTGAGGTGTTCAGCTGATCGCCATCGGCATGACGACACAGAAGTGGTCGTCGCCGTTCTCGGTGGGGCGCAGAATTGCGGGCCGAGATGACTCGGTCATTTCAGCCTGAATGCCTTCGCAGTTCATGGCCTGCAAAGCTTCCATCAGGTAGCGGCCATTGAAGGCGATTTCAAGGTCGCCATTCCGGCTCACGCAGCTCACCTCTTCTTTGGCTTCACCTTTGTCTTCGCTCCGAGCGGAGATCACGATCGACTCACCCTGTCCTGTAAATCGGACACGATTCGCACTGTCTTTCGCCAGAATCATGGCGCGATCGATATTGGCGATAAAGTCGTTTCTGTTGATCATCCAAGATCTTGTGTGATCCGGCGGGACGACACGCTCCCAATTCGGATACTGGCCATCGAGCAGTTGTGAGACCACTCGTGATCCGCCGATATCGACCAGCAGTCGCGTGCTGTCAAAGCTGATGGCGAGAGTTTCGTCCTCATCGAGCCGAAGCTGGGAGATGATCTTGAGGGCCTTGTTCGGCACGATCGCGGTGATCGGTGAGCCGATGCCTTCACGGTGAAGTCGGTGAACGGCGAGCCGATGAGTATCTGTCGCAACAAGTGTGAGAGTGGTGCCGTCGTATGAGAACAGAACACCAGTCAGCACCGCGCGCGCAGCGTCGTCAGAGCAGGCGTACTCAACACCATCAATCGCGCTCATCAGTTCGCCGTAGGGAAGACTGAGGCTGTTAGTCGGCTCGACATCGGGCGCATCCGGGAATTCCTCTGCCGGCAAGGCCATGAGCTTGAACTCTGAATGGTCATGCCGAACAAAAACGGTGGTGCCCACCAGCTCCATGCTGACGTCACCATCGCCGAGCTTGCCAACGATGTCTGAGAGAAGCCTCTGCTGAACGCAGACGGCGCCATCTGTTTCGACATTGGCGGGAGCGACCGCTTCGCCCCACATTTCGCCGTCGCAGCCGGTGAGGGTGAGTCCGGAATCCTTCGCTTCAAGGCGAAGTGATGTCAGGACTGGCAGAGCTGCTCGAATACTGCTCGCAGTCGAGGCGATGTTCAGTGCGCTGTTCAGCTCATTTCTAGAGACTGTGGCCTTCATGTCTGTCTATTTTCCGTTGTTTCAATCAGCCGGTCATCGGCAGATGGTGCTGCCAGTAGGCTGGTTCGGGGCTGTTCGGCTCAACCTCGCATCCCGCTGAGTGCATTTTCATCAGCACTCGCTGGAACGATTCTTCACCAAAGACGGGTCCCCTGTCTTCGTGCAGAAGATCAACAACCGCCCGAAGACTTTGCATTTCTTCGAGCAGCTCTGGATCTGACTGCGCCTGTTCGACGAGATGGGCTTCCAGCTCTTCCGTGAGCTCTCCGCCTGCGTAGAGATCCACCAGCTCTCTGTTCAGCTTCTTCATGTGATTTTCTCCATGGAGCCTCCCAGCTTCTCTCTTAGAGCCCTTCTTCCTCGATAGAGCCTCGATTTGAGGGCTGGAACACTGATCCCGAGGGTCTCTGCCGCATCCTTGGCGGAGTTGTCCTCAAGATCGCAGAGAATAAGCGGTTCTCGGTACTCGAGCGGCAGCTCACCAAGAGCCTGCTGCACGGTCACCTTAAGAGCCGTCCGATCCTCCGTTCCCGAATATCGTGCGTCTGGAGGAAGCTCCAGCAACTTCTGCTGTCGCATCTTATCGATACACAAGTTTCGGGCGATTCGGAAAAGCCAGGTGCGGAACGCTCCGTCTGCCCTGAGTTCTCCAGATCGTTTCAGAACACGCAAGAAAGTCTCTGCCGTCGCATCCTCTGCATCCATCTGGTTGCCGAGCATCCGATACGTATAGCGGTAGATCCGCTCACCGTAGACTTCGTAAAGTCCTCCCACGGCGTTGGGATCACCTTTCGCGAGGGCAATCAACCATCGCTTTTCCGCTATCGAATCTTCTCGTGTTCTGCCAGACATAGTGACGAATTAGGGGGCGTTAGAGACTCCGATAAGTCTAGCACAGGGACCATTGATTTTCACGCCAAGAATCGTCCGGTTTTC
>JALGXY010000421.1 GCA_029824495.1 Fimbriimonadia bacterium | reverse complement strand
TGGCTGAGGTGGTCGGGCAGCAGGGCTATGTCAGCGGCGGATTCGGGAAATGGGGGATCGGCGGGAGAGGTTCTGAAGGGATCCCCGAGCAGAACGGATTCGAGACGTTTTTTGGCTGCTATGACCAGGTCCATGCACACACCTACTATCCCGAGTACTTGATCCGCAACAGCGAAGAGGTGGAGCTGCCAGGCAATCCCGGCTCACGATTTGAGGGCGAGACCTTCTCGCAGAAGGTGATTCATGAAGAGTCTCTAAAGTGGCTTCGAAAGCACGGAAGCGAGCCGTTCTTCCTCTATCTCCCTTGGAGTATTCCGCACGGTCATTGGGGCTTTCCGATGGATTCCCCCGAATGGGAGGCGTTCGCCGATAAGCCTTGGACCGCAGGCCAGAGTCGAGAGACAGACAGCCGGGCCTATGCCGCGATGCTGTTGATGGCCGACCGAATGGTGGAGGAGATTCTGGATGAACTGCGCCGGCTCGGCCAAGAAGAGAACACGCTTGTCATCCTTTGCGGCGACAATGGCGGCCAGGACTACTTTAGAATCGAGGATCGACCTCGCGGCTTCTTTGCTCCAAATGTCGACCCGAAGACCGGTGTCGAGTTTCGCGGACAGAAGCGTGAGCTCTATGAAGGCGGGCTGCGTGTGCCATTTTATGTCCGTTGGCCAGGGAAGGTGCCCGCGGGCAGAGTCGTTGATGATCCGATCCACTTTGCAGACATGATGGCGACGTTTGCCGAGCTTTCAGGCGCAGATGATCCAGGCCTAGATGGCCGCTCGATCCTGCCGTTGTTGGACGGATCGAAAGAGAAGCTGCCGCCCAGGCGGCTCTACTGGGAGTTTGTCGGTCAGCGGGCTGTCCGAGATGGAGACTGGAAGGCGGTCAAGCCAGGCAAGGATAAGCCTTGGGAGCTTTACAACCTCAAGCGTGATGTCAGCGAGAAGTTCGATATGGCTGAGCGATATCCGAAGGTGCTCGCAAACGCGACCGAGCTCAGGGAATGCGCCGCTAGTCTTCGTTCCCCCAGAGCTGCCCGCCACCCTTGCTCTTGCGCCAGGCGTCGCGCCACTTGTGAATATCGACCACGCTGATATCCGGCTTCGGTTTGCGTTCTTTGGCTGAAGGGAACGGCTCGAACGGCTTCGACGGCATGGTCTGATACCAATAAGCGACCGTCGACATATTGAGAGTCAGCACATTGGCGTGGCCCGCTTCGATCGAGGCTCTCAGGCTCTTTTGGAACCGGATCGGATCGGTTAGATGGAATCGGTAGCAGTGGGTCTTGCCGATCCAGCCAAACTGTCCTTCGCCTTCGATGCCCATCTTGCCGGGCGCCCGCGCTGTGCCGAAATAGGGATGCATGAAGACCTCATCGGGGCTCCAGGCCTGGCCGAAGTAGTCCTCTGTGCCTGTACCGTGCAGATCGGGCCAAGGCTCGCCGTCGATCTGGAACATGTCGTCGCCCTCGCCGTACCACATGGGGCCGGGGTTCTGGACGTAATAGTTCACGCCGACAAAATGTCCGCGGCCCTTGATATCGGCCAGCAGATAGTTCTTCTTGTCTGATGGATTCTTTGGGGTCTTGCCGAGTACGCCCCACTCGTTTTCACTGTCACCGTCTCCTTCGGGTGCGGTGTATTCCTGCCGGTACTGTGCGTGGAATCGAGGCATGTCATCTGGAATGGACGGATGCTCTTCGTAGTCGACATAGTAGTAGAAGTGCGGCACATCTTCGGTGCACTGGTTTTCGATCGTGATGCGTGCGCCGTTGCCGAACGGCATCTGGAAGTAGCAGGTGAGTGCCCGGCCAGACTTCGGACCGCAGACCAGAGGAAGGCTGTTGAAGAGATAGGTTTCGCCAAACCCGTTTCCAAAGAAATCTCCCAAGGGGGCCTCGATGCTCGGGTGCTTCTGGCCATCCCAGTAGGCGCGCAGGATCAGATTCTTGCGATAGAGCGGATCATTGCACCAGACCGTGATCCAGATATGGTTGATGATTCCGGCGCCTTTGATGTCGGCGAGCACGGCGGTCTTGCCCTTTTTGAACTTGATGTAGTCGGAATTGCCGCCATCTTTCTGATAGCTGGAGATGCGGCGCGACCGGGCGTTTGAGAGGCTGAGCAGCCCTCGCAGTGAGTCCATGCGTTGATTTTGGCCGAGCATGAGTCAAAATCACTTGTAATGGCAAAGGAATTCTCCTTCGACATCGTCAGCAAGGCCGACATGATGGAGGTCAAGAACGGCGTGGACCAGGCAAAGCGCGAGCTTCAGAACCGCTACGACTTCAAAGGCACGATGGCGAGCATCGCGTTTGAGAACGAGGAGATCGACCTGGTGGCAGACGACGAGTTTCGCATGGGGCAGCTCAAAGACATCGTCACGAGCAAGCTGATGAAGCGCGGCATCGACCTGCGTCAGCTCGATGAAGGCAAGATTGAGGCTGGCACGGGCGTCTCGGTCAAGCAGAAAATCGGCATCAAGCAGGGGATCCCTCAGGATCAGGCAAAGCCGCTGGCCAAGCAGATCAAGGACGCCAAGCTGAAGGTTCAAGCCCAGGTACAGGGTGAGGCCGTGCGTGTTTCGGGCAAGAGCAAGGATGACCTGCAGAAGGCGATGGCCTTCGTGAAGGGA
>JALGXY010000420.1 GCA_029824495.1 Fimbriimonadia bacterium | reverse complement strand
GTAAGAGGAGTTTTCAGTTTTGGTCTGGGTGCGCTGGCGGCTGGGGTGCTTGCGCAGTTCCCGGGGGATCGGGTTGCCGGCACGGCGCTGATGACCAAAGACCTCCAACTGAACCTCGTTCGGGATGGGTTTTCTGATGGGACAAGTGCGTGGGCGATGCTCCCTCCCAAACTGGTCAACAATGGGACTGCGATCTTTCTCGACTGGACAAAAGACCAGAAGCAGATCATCTGGGTTGAGGCGAACCTCAGCGAGCAGCAGGCGATCGATCTCGAGGACGAAATGCCGAAGGCTGATCTCGCAATCTGGAGAGCGGACGCTGATGGCAAGGGCGCTAGGAAGCTCGCAGATCTTGGTGGCCATCTCTTAGGGTCTCCTACGATTACGAGTGGTGCGGTTCTTGTGACCTTGGTCAATTTCGGCCCGAAGGATCCAGAAGGAACTATGCAGACCCGAATTGTGAACATCCCGTTGAGTGGAGCAAAAATGAGTCTCGCCTTCCAGTCTCAGGGAATGTCAAGCGGTCCGATCTATTCATTCGATGACGGCTCGGTTTTTCTGGCCCACTTCAAGCCGAGATCGCCGGGCGAAGTCGTTATGTACCAGTTGGGAAGAGATGGTGTCTTTAGAGTCTCCGAGGCTAATTGGAGGACGATCGGTGATAAGCGGGCCAATCAGAAGCCTACAGCGACGCCACCCTTTGTCATCGACCGAGTCTCTATGAAGCTGACAGACGAGTCGAAGGAGATCGCAGGTCTGATTCAAGCCACCTCGCATCAAGATGCAGAAGATTTCACCAATGCTGTCGTCTGTTCGCAAGTGGAGTTTTGTGAGGTCTCGGCCAACTCTGTCGCCTACACGAGCCAAGGGCGGGTGTGGGTGAGGCGCATCATCCCCGTGTCGCTGGAGGATTACCAGAATGCTGTGACTGCGGTGGAGCAGGGAAGACTCATTTCTCAAGCAAAGCTGGCCGCCGTCGGTCTATTGGTCTATTCAGCCGACTTCGATGGCAAGTTTCCCGATGGCAATTGGCGCGAATCGCTGAAGCCGTACATGAAAGACACGTCGTTTCTCGACAACTTTGTCCTGCTGACACCGGGAGCAGATATCAATAAGATCGATAAGCCGGGCGAGACTTTGATGGGCTACATGCAGGGCAAAAACGGCACAGCTCAAGTCTTTTTCGACGGCCACGTGACGTGGGTCGAGAAGAAGTGAAAAAGCGGCCCCCGGTCGATTGAACCGGGAGCCTAATTGAGCGGTATCAGGTGCAGAAAATCAGGGAGTGTCGCGGCCCGGACCGAGCAGCGGGCACCCGAAATAGGCGTCTGAGTCGTCGCGATGGTTGTTGCCGTTGAGATCGATCCACCAGCGTCCGCCGACATAGCCTTTGTCGCCAGGGCCAAACTCAGTCATCAGACCGGTCTGTCCACCAAATTCGAGCTTCTGGAAGGGGCCTTTGTTCGGCAGCCTCTGTGCTGTAATGATTGAGTCAAAGAAAAGTCCTTGGCCTGTGACATAGACGACTGGACCGTTGCCTCGACCCTGACCGGCTGTGGCTTTTCGGGCAGCTTCGGAAAGTGAGTCGCACACTCTTCAAAACCGTCACAGGTTTTTCTTTTCTTTTTTGAGATTCTCTCGAATTCGGGTTCGAGAGGCTTCCGAAAGAGTGGCTGGTTCTGTCTCAGCTTCGAGCGCTGCGGCCTGGATCAGAGCGAGCTGCTTACGGAAGCGGTGGCAGTTGCGGCAGGAGATCTCGTGGAGCCGAATCGCCAGCTTTTCGCATCGGGTCAACGGTCGATCGAGCTCATCAGACAGGAGCAAGGAGGCCGCGTCACAGCGGATCGTCAGGACAAACCAGATCTGTCTCATCAGCTCCTTCATCGCTTTTCTCCTTGGTCGAACCAGTTGGCCTCGAGGCATTTGCGCAGCAGCATTCGCGCCCTGTAGAGCCTCGTCGAGAGGTTAGTCGTCGAGATCTCCATTCTGCTGCAGATATCTTCCGCTTCTACCCCAGACTGCTCACGGAGGCGGAACGGCTCAGCCAGGCTCTCCGGCACTTTTTCAAGACAAGACTCGAAGCATGCGATGAATTCCGCGTTTTCGAGCAGCTCCTCAGGGCTGTCGGGCCATGAGCTGTTTGGGGAGCGCCAGTTCAAGTCCTCGTCGAAAAACCTCAGGTCGACATCGGACTCTTGGGGCCGCCGAGCTTTCTTGCGGAACGAGTCGACGATTCGCCGTTTAAGAATGCCGATCAGCCAGGTGCGCTCTTCGCAGTCGCCCCGGTACTCATCGGCGCTGCGCAGGGCAGAGATGAGGGTCTCCTGAACAAGGTCTTCGGCCAGGTCTTTGTCGCCAACAGACCGACAGGCGACCCTGTAGAGGGCATCGCCGTGGTTGTCAAGCCAGGACTCTGGGCTGCACCGCAGGAGCATTCAACAGATCTCAATGCCAATCCGGGTCATTTGGTGCCCAGGGGCCCGGCCTAGGTCCAGCGGTCTTGGCCAGAATGACACTCAATGAAGTTTCTTGTTTTGGGCGGCACACAGTTTGTCGGCCGAGCGATCGTCGAACAGGCCCTGGCGGCGGGACATGAATTGACGCTGTTCCATCGAGGCAAAACCGACCCAGACGCCTTCCCAAATTGCCGGCACATTATCGGCGATCGGCGAGTTGATGTCTCGATGCTCTGCCAGGAGAATTGGGACGCAGTGATCGACTGCTGTGGCTACCTCCCCCGCGAGACTCGCATGGCTGTTG
>JALGXY010000419.1 GCA_029824495.1 Fimbriimonadia bacterium | reverse complement strand
AGAGCAGGAGAAAGAACTCCCATGCAAAGAGCCTTCGCCACACTAGCTGCAGGACTGTTCCTCTTTGGAACGGCGCCAGCGGCAGCATCTTCAGTCCAGCTTCATGGAGTCACCTTTCGCATTCGTGCAGAAGTTGAGACGATCCCCTATTCTGTCGAATACCGGTTCAGCAGACTCGTGCCCAAGGGTCGAGTCAAGAAGGCTGAAAACGGAACGGACGGCGAGAAGATATCCAAATTTGCTCAGACTTTGATCGGCGGCAATGTCATCAATGAGTCGAAGATCGGCGAAGCGATCAATCCCGGTGCACCGGCTGTGATCCACATGGGTGCAGGCGGCTTCCAGACAAGCCGAGGCACGAGCGCCAGCCTGACCCGCAAGACGATCATGACGCTGGAGTCGACGGCCTACACTCCCGATGCTGGACGCAAGAACCCGACATTCATCACCAAGACCGGTCGACCGGCCGCATTTGGTGTTGTGGCGGTCGATCCGAAGGTCATTCCGCTCAACACACTCGTCTTTGTTGAAGGGTACGGTTTCGCCATCGCAGCCGACACTGGCGGGGCGATCAAAGGCAAGAAGATCGATGTCTGCATTGAGTCATACAAAGAGGCCATAAAATGGGGACGTCGAGACGTGAGAGTTCATGTGTTCCACGAGAAGGAACCGTATTCACGCAAAAAGCGCTGAAGGCGCTTCTGGACAGCCACGGATACCGAGCTGACAAGGGCCTGAGCCAGCACTTCTTGGTTTCAGAACCGGTCGTGAAGGACATCGTTCGACAGGTCCAAGGCTGTTCTTCCGTTCTCGAAATCGGGCCTGGCCCTGGCGTTTTGACTCGGCCCATCTGCTCATTCATTGACCACGTCGCAGCGATCGAGCTCGATTCAAAGGCGATCCCTGTTTTGGCCGAATCTGCACCCAACGCAGAGGTGATTCAGGCCGATGCTTTGAAGGTCGATCTCAACGAGATTCTGAACCGGCTGCCGGAGCCCAGAGCGCTCGTTTCGAACATGCCTTATGCAATCACAGGGCCGCTATTGACGCTTGTGGCGGCTCATGCTGGCCAGATTCAGACCGCTGTCCTGATGATGCAGCGTGAGGTTGGAGACCGAATCGTGGCTGCGCCAGGCGATCGAAATCGAGGCTCGATCTCTGTCAACCTCGATGTTCTGTTTGAAATCTCCAGGGTCTGCCGCGTCCCTGGTGGGGCGTTCATGCCGCCGCCGAAAGTCGAGAGCGTCGTCCTGAGATTCGATCCGAGGCCTGAGCTGGCTGAAGGCGTCGATTCCAAGTTTGAGACGATGGTGAGGCAGGGCTTTTCTCAGCCGCGCAAAACACTGGTTAACAACCTGAAATCGTTGGGGAAAGAAAACCTGTTGCGGGCGTTGTCTGAGCTTGAACTCACCGAGACCGTACGGCCCCACCAATTGACCACTGAACAGTGGCTCGAACTGCGCAGGAGGCTGGTCTGATGACTGCCGAACTGGTCAAAGACCTTGTTTTGAAACAGGGATTTCAGTCGGTCGGAATCGCTGCCGCTGGCCCACCTGAAAGCAGCGATGTTCTTCAGGCTTGGCTCGATCGCGGGTACGCCGCCAGCATGGACTGGATGCACACTTCGGTCGAAGCGAGGAACGACTTGAACCGGCTTCTGCCCGGCGCTAAGTCGGTTGTGGCCTGCGCCATGAACTACTCACAGCCGAATGATCCCGTTCCAGGCTATCCAAGGATTGCGCGGTACGCGCTTGGGCGGGATTACCACAAGGTTCTGCGCGGTCGACTTCATGCTGTGCGGCGGGCGCTGGCAGATGCCGAGCCAGAGCACCAGCACCGCGTCTGTGTCGACTCCGCGCCTCTGCTGGAACGCGAATGGGCGCACACGGCCGGGCTCGGCTGGTATGGAAAGAACACGCTGCTGATCGATTCAAAGCGGGGAAGCTGGACTCTGCTTGGCTTTGTTCTGACCACACTGGATTTGAGCGCTGATTCACCCTCGGAAGGCGGCTGCGGAACCTGTCGCGCCTGCATAGACGCCTGCCCAACCGGCGCGATTGTTGAGCATGACGACGTCTGGCAGATCGACTCCCGAAAGTGCATCAGCTATCTCACCATTGAGCATGACGGTGAGATCGGTCCTGAGCTTCAGCCGCAGATGGGTGACTGGACATTTGGCTGCGACGCGTGTCAAGAGGTGTGTCCTTTCAACCAGCCGCGAGAATCTCAGCCGGACCGCGCACAGTTCACGGAAGTCGAGGACTTTTTGAAGCGCCGCCCATGGCCTTCGCTTAAGGAGTTGGCGGAGATCAGCGAAGAGGATTGGGATGAATTGACCCGAGGGTCTGCGGTCCGCCGGGCCGGGTGGGAAGGGCTCCGGCGGAACGCGCGTATCAACCTGAAGAACCGCGCCTAGATCGCTTCGATCAGGATCGCGGTGGCCTCGCCGCCGCCGATGCAGGGGCTTGCGACAGCGTATTTGCCGCCGCGCCTTCGCAGCTCCATTAGAGCGGTCAGGATCAGCCTGGTGCCGGTCGCTCCGATCGGGTGGCCGATCGAGACTGCACCGCCGTTGACGTTCAGTTTTTCGCTCGGGATGCCGACCGTTTTTGCCGTGTGCATCGCAACAACAGAGAACGCCTCGTTGATCTCGAACAGATCGATATCATCGACGCTCAAGCTGTGCTTGTCGAGCAGGTTCTGGACAGCTGCTGCAGGGGCGGTTGTGAACCACTCTGGTTCATGCGCGTACTGGACATAACCGACGACTCGACCGAGCGGCTTCGCGCCCATCTCCGCAGCTGCCGATTCTGATGCAAGAACCATAGCTGCTGCTCCGTCGTTGATCGAACTGGCATTGCCTGCTGTCGTGACTCCCTCTTTGGCGAATGCGGCCCGCAGTTTGGGAAGCTTTTCGGGGCGTCCTCTGCCCGGCTCTTCGTCTGTGTCAACGATGACCGGGTCGGCCTTGCGCTGAGGAACCTCGACGTTGACAATCTCTTCTGCCAATCGACCATCTTCCTGGGCTGCCAGCGCCCGTCGATAGCTCTCGGCAGCGAATTCGTCAATCTCTTCTCGGCTGAAATTGTGTTCGGCTGCACACATGTCACCGCAGCTTCCCATGTGCATGTTGTTGTACGGGTCCCACAATCCATCGTTGATCATGCTGTCGACAAGTTCGCCGTTGCCCATGCGGTAGCCCGTACGTGCTTTTGGCAGCAGATAAGGGGCGTTTGACATCGACTCCATGCCGCCAGCGACAACAACCTGTGCGTCGCCGCATTTGATCGCCTGAGCGGCCATCATGACCGTCTTCATACCGCTGCCACAAACCTTGTTGACTGAGGTGCAGGGGACTGAGTTGCCGAGGCCCGCGCCTTTGGCTGCTTGGCGCGCAGGCGCCTGGCCGAGGCCGCCTGTGAGAACGCAGCCCATCAAGACATCATCGATCTTGTCTGCTGCAACGCCGGAGCGCTCGAGCGCTGCTGAAATGGCGATCGAGCCGAGCTTGGCCGTGCCGATGGAGCTGAGAGCTCCCTGGAAAGAACCGATTGGGGTTCGAGCCCCACCGAGAATGACAACGTTGTCCATGGTTGGTCCCTTGATTTTGGCAGGGAACCAAACTGCCATGGTGGCGGAAGTCACTGAGCGCGCGATCAGTGGGAGACATGACGCAGCTTAGAGAAACTCACTCAGAAGTGCCTTTCTTGATAGATAAGTCTATATACGTGAGTCCATGAGGTCTGTTCATCAATGAAATTTCAACTTAGTCTTATCGGCCTGAGTGCACTTGCGATGGCGGGATGTGGTGGTGGCGTCACAGATCCCCCTGCACCTGGAGGCGGCGGCAACACATCGAAGACGGTCGGAACGGCCAAACTGCGTGTCGATCTAGGCAGCGGAGTTGTTACGGTGACCCCTCTCAATAACAATCCTGAAGACCGTGCCATTTTCACAGGCAATGCGGTGGGTGTTTCGTCTTCACGAGTCTTGGATGATGCTGGCGAGGTGACTGTGCGAGGAATCGACATCACTTTGACCAACAACACGGAAAGGGCAATTGGAGCCAAGGGTTCGTTCCGTGTCGTACTGAGCGACTTCGCGAACCTGAGCGGCCTCAGTACAGACTATTCGACGGATACGATTGTGTTAACTCCTGCGGCAGAGACGCGGCCTTATGGCATCGCTGTCGACAGTGAGGGCAGTGTCTACTTTAGCAGCAAGCCGACCGGCAATCTGTACAAGATGGTCGGAGGCTCCACTGCTCGTCTTGCAGGCGGATTCAACGCCCCTACCGGCGTTGTAGACCTTCCTGGTACAGATTTTCTGGCGGTGGCAGACAACGTCAAACACGTGGTCTCTCTGGTCAGCAAGAATTCTGGTGGAAAGACAACTATCGCTGGATCCGGTACTGCCGGTTCGGCAGATGGAATAGGCACCTCGGCCAGCTTCTCAAGCCCTGATGGATTGGCGGTTGATTCAATCGGAAACATCTATGTTTCAGATGCCGGAACAGGCAGAATTCGGATGATTTCAGACCCGTTCGGGACACCAGTCGTTTCCACGCTGATCAGCTCGGGAATGGCCACAATTTCTGATATAGATGTGCTCAGTATCCAGGGGACTGAGTATCTGGTGATCGCTGTCAGACACGCAGTTTACGGCGTGGCACTTCCTGGCGGATCGGTGTTCACCATTGCAGGGCACCAGACTGTGTCAGGGAACGCAAACGGAGCTGGCGACATAGCCCGATTTGACCTTGTAAGAGGTGTCGCGGCCAGGAACGGCGCAATTTTTGTTATGGACGCGCTTAACTATCAGGTCAAGCAGATCACTCTTGATCCTGGCGGCAACGTTCTTAACTCTGCTGACTGGCACGTTGCCCTTCTCGCCGGCGATTCTACGAACGCACATACAGATGGTGTTGGCAACGTTGCTCAATTCCAGTACAGCCAGCACCTGGCAGCCTCCCCAAGCGGCAGGCTGTATGCGGCCAGCTACTCTGGAGACAGTATTCGTATGGTCAAGGCCACTGATTCTGTTCTCCCATTTCTTGGGCAGGGTTCCGGAAGCGGTGGCGGAAATCCAATTCCTGTGCGAATGGCAAATCCTGACGGATACTATTACGACACTGTCGATGCAAGGCCATTCAAGTCATACGATACGTCTTTGGGAGGTTTGTCGAGCGGCGAGTCAATGACTCTCGAGACATGGACTTTTTACATCCCTGATAACGTGGCTGCGTTCGAGTTTGTTATGGCCGTCGAGTCTGAGACAGCTCTTCCAGCTGTGCTGCCGGCGAATCTGTCTCCGGGGGGAACACCCGCCGGTTCAAGTGATGTCTTTGTTCGTGCAATTGCCGGTGCTGGATCAAACGGTGCTGGCGATGGACCAAGTCATTTGGCCAGGTTCAACAATCCTCGTGACGTTGAGGTCGATGAGACTGGGACGATTTACGTGGCTGATTTCGTGAACAAGGCAATTCGGATGATCACTCCTGACGGTCAGGTTTCGACCATCCTGGGGGACGTTACGCGATCGGATTATCCGTCAAGCACAACAGGAGACCTTGTGAGCTTTAAAGGCCCCAGTGGTCTCGCGGTCAATCGGGACGGTTCGGTCATCTATATCGCCGATACGATCTCAAACATGGTGTGCCGTGCCACTCTGCGATACAGCTATCTGGACAATTCAGATCCGGCCAGTTGGGATGTGACAGTCATCGCAGGAACAGGTGTGAGTGGATACGTGAACGGAGATGGAACAACAGCTCTCTTCAATTCACCGTTGGACGTGGCGATTGCAGGCGTTGACGAGACTCTCTATGTGAGTGATTCCGGTCTGGACAAGATTCGATTGATGCGGACGGACGGCCGGAATCCGAGTCTAGCTTCCAGTTGGCAGGTCTCATTGTATGCCGGTTCAACCGCCGTATCATCCACCAACGGTTTTGTTGACGGTTGGCAGAGTGCTGCTAGATTCGACTCACCGGCTGGATTGGATGTTGGCCCAGACGGAACCCTTTACGTTGCAGATTTCTTGAACTCTGCAGTGAGGATGATTTCGCCATCTGGCTGGGTGACGACACTTTCCGGAAGCCCCGCAGACGGATTTGCCGACTCGACTTCTGGCACAACAGCCAAGTTCCTTCGAATTCAGGATGTTGCGGTCGATGCGGCCGGATATGTTTTTGCATCAGATTATTTCAATGATGCAGTCCGGCGCATCGCTCCAGTTACGGGTGAGACAAGAACGGTGGTTGGCAATGATGCAGCATCAACTATTGACGGAGCAGGGAACGAAACCAAAGTTCTCAATCCGCATGGAGTGGCTTTGCTGCCAGGTGGATCTTTAGTGGTCACCAGCGTGTTGGACAACACGATACATCGAGCCGAGAGAATCATCAACGACGCATCGCGTTGATCGTGGTCGAACGGTCCCCAGTCTCATCAGGACTGGGGACCGCTTTCTTCGGAACTGTCGGGCTTCTTGCGTCCTAGCGCACGAGAGACATAGGCTGTCTCTGGCATGCCGATCAGCTTAGCCATAAAGAAGTAGATCCAGGCTGCGAGAAGCAGCAGGACGCCGAGGCCAACCAGCCGGACCAGATCAGGGAGCTGTGCCAGCACCGGCGAGGCCAGCGGCAGCAGAGCAGCGGGCAGGATCACGGCAACAATGGCTCGGGCGGCCGTCAGCAGAATGCCCTTGATATCGATGTCTCCAACCGTCTTGTTCAGGTGGATCATCAGCATGCCGGTCATCAGAAACGCAGAGATCGATCCTGCCAGCGCCAGCATCTCGTAGCCTTGTCCGCCCCAGAGGATAGTGAAGCAGAAGCCGACGAAGATCACGGTTGTGATTGTGCCCATGATCACAGGTGGAGCGGTCTTCTGGATCGAGAAGTAACCACGCATGAGTGTCGGATGGAGGCACCAGGCAAAGGCACCGATCCCGAACATCCGCAGGCCAGCCGCAGTTCTGAGAGTGTCTTCTCGCAGGAATTCGCCTCGCTGGAAGATCGCGGTGATCACCTCTTCAGGGATGGCCACCATGACGGCTGCCGCAGGGACGGCTAGGAAGAGTACAGCTCGCAGGGTCTTTGAGATCTGCGCTCGGTAGAGATCCATCTTCTCTTGGGCAAAGAACTGCGAAAGAGCAGGGAAGGCCGCCAGCGCCATCGCCTGGCCAAAGATGCCGAGCGGGACCTGCATGATCTGGTTGCCATATGTGAGAGCTGTGATCACGCCCTCGCCCTCAAATGCAGAGGCAAAGCCCTTGACAATCAGCATGAAGACACCCGGCAGCGAGAGCCCGGCGATCACGGGGATCATCAGCTTGAAGACCTTGCGCACACCCTCGTGCTGAAGGTTGATTTTGAAGCTGTACTTGACGCCGACCGCCTTCATCGCGAAGATCGGCACAATGATGTTGCCTAGGTAAGCGCCGATCAGTCCGCCCCAAGAGAGGCCGATGATATCAGGCGAGACCATCTGGGAAATGAACAGCGCGCCGGCGATGATGCCGATGTTGTAGATGTTAGGG
>JALGXY010000418.1 GCA_029824495.1 Fimbriimonadia bacterium | reverse complement strand
TCGTGACCCAGGTGTCGTGGCCCGAGTTTGACGAGGCCGAGCTGTTCTCAGCTGTCGCTCAGTTCCAGAACCGGGTTCGCAAGTTCGGCGGCCTGGCGTGAAGGCTCAACCCATCGACCCGAGTGGATAGACCGACCAATCCTCCGGTGACCCGGCCGGCTCGTCGCGCTTAAACAGAGAGCGCAGCGACCAGATCGGCATGCCGTTCTCCTTGAGGACTCGGTCGTGGAACTCCATAGGAGACCAGCCGTCCGCCCGCATCTCGTCGTACAGCTTGTGCATCATCAGACCGCCGATCAGATAGGCGCACTGGTAGAGCGGCGGGTAGTCGTCGCCGATGTAGCGACGAACCTCGCCGATCGCCATCGCTTCTGGCTGAGCGCCGTCATCGACCAGTCGATGGACCATCTCTTCTGGCGGCATATCGAAAACGTGGAATCCCAGCGATACGATGATCCTCATGCAGCGGTGCAGCCGCCACCAGAGCATCCCGATCTTGTCGAGGGGCTCGACACCCCACCCTTCTTCGAACTGCAGCATCTCCCAGTGGAGCGTCCAGCCTTCGACGAAGAACGGTGTTGAGAAGAGACGCCGATCCGGACGATATCGCCTGCTCATCGTTAGCTGTAGATGGTGCCCAGGGATCAGTTCGTGCGGCGTGACCAGGTGGAGGCAGGGAAGGCTGTTGCCCCGCATCGACATCCCTTTTGTCTCGTGGTCCATTCCCATGGGCGGGTAGGACGCGATCATGCACTGGCCGCCGTAAGGCGAGTAGGGCATCGTCTTTTGCCCAGCCAGGGTGTTCATGTCGATCCGCCAGGTGGTCTTGGCGATCTCTGGAATGGTGATCAGGCGCTTTCGCTCCAGCCACTCAGTCATGGCGACGGCAACGTCGTGCGCTGCCTGGGCCTGGACGCCTGGTTTTGCCTGCTCCTTCATCGCGAGCTGCACCGCATCCCACCAGGTCTCTGCGCCAAGCTCCTCGCCGATTCTGGCCATCTGATCGCGGCACCAGGCAGCATGGTGCTCGGCGATTTCCAGCATTTGTTCGATGGCGCAGGGGACCTCTTCGAGGCGGATCGACTCTTCGATCGACTCTCGGCCGACAGGGGTGCCGACGAGCGCGTCATCCGGTTCGCCCTTCTGGCCGCAGGCCTCTTCCAGGGCTTTGATCTTGGACCCTAAGGCTTCGGTCAACTGTTCGGCTGGCCGCGTGCACCACCAGACCATCTCCGGGTCGTAGGCGATCACGCGCTCCTGCCAGGTCTCCCACGCTCCCTGGGCCTCGGCTGCCAGATTCATCAGCTTGAGGGCGTGAACCTGAACCATCCCCTCGGTCTTGATCCCTTCGATGCCCTGCTTCGCCTGGTCCATCATGTCGGCGCAGTCTGTTGGTGAGGGGACATCCATCGACCACCGGCCAGCCTCCAAATCGAGGAGCCAGAGGAATGGCCCAGCCTCATAGCCAAGCGAGTTGATCTGCTGTTCACGCGTATTGAGGGCGTGCAGGCGTCGACGGCAGCAGTTTTTCAGCAGGTGCTGATCGAGCTTGTCATCTTCGGTTAGACGGCCTTTTGCCTGGTCGGCTTTTGAAAGCCAGGATTCATAAAACTGACGCCAGTTGTTTCGGCAGACAGCAGAGGAGGGGAGGGACCAGAACTTCTCGTATTCGGCGTGCTCAAAGGCAAAGTCCTCGACCAGTTCGCGCATGCCCTATTATGCTGGTCTGCACCGTCTTGCTTCCTGATCCGTATTATCTAGTTGAGTGATGTCGAAGAAGAACAAGAAGGGGTCGTTCCTGGGCGGGTTTGTCACTGCGCTGCTTCTGGCTGGCGGGGCGTACTACGTGTTTGCCGTCAAAGGCATGACATTTGGCGATATCAAGTCGATGATTCAGGGCGCCGGGGTGAAGATTGACGAAGCGACCGGAGCTCAAACAGTTGAATTGAAGCAGGGGACTGAGGTCGACCTGCTCCTCCTGCAGCCTCTGCTCGCTGGGCGGGCTGAAGCCGGCTCTCAGGTCCTGCTCCTTGCGGCGGAAGATATCAAGGATCCGTTAGGGCAGGTGCTCATCAAGGCAGGTTCGCCAGCCAAGGCGACCGTCGATGAATCGCGCGGTGCAAACCTGATCGGCGACTTTACAGGGCAGGGATCGAAGCTGACACTAGATCTGAAGAGCATCGAGACTGTTGATGGCCAAGTCGCTCTTTTGTGTGCCGACGTCGAAGATCCCGAGGCAACGTATGAGCTGAGCCGGGATGCGCTGAAGGGGCGCGATATCGGCGATGCGCTGAAGGCGATGTGGGGTCACCCAGAATCACAGAAGGCCTTGAAGGGCCTGTCGGATCGGCTGCAGGGAAGAGAGTCCGACGTCGATCTGAGCGACACAAAATACAAGGAGATCCTGCGCGAAGCCGCCCAGAAACTTGACATGCACAATACGGCCAAGCTGCTGGAAGAGGATCGCGGAACGGGAGATGCCTGGCAGAAGCTGATGGGTCAGGAAGACGGGATCAACGTCGAGCAGGTGAAATCGCTGAACTCTACCGATACGGTTCTGCTCGTGCAGTCGCTCGGGGAGCTGGGCAAAATCTCCGCCGCTATCGACCGAACAGCAAGGACGACTCTTAAAGGAAGGAATATCGAAATTCCAGCCGGCATGACCGTCAAGGCGAGAGTCGAGAAGACGATCTCAATCAAGCCAGAAAAGACCGAGCCCTAATCAGATGGAGCTGGACAGCCGATAACCGAAGTGGTATGGCTGGAAATCTCAGTGTCAGTGGCAAGTTCTTCGTAGTTGTCGCCCTGGTCGGCGTTCTGGTTGCGGGGGGCTGGTTTGTCTTTCGACCTCAGAACAACCTGCCAGGTCCAGGTCAACAGCGCCTAGGTGCAGCCGAAGAACTGGGTGTATTCCGCGTGAACCTCGCCGGTTCAGAGAGTGTCTTGACAGCCGGAGTCGTGGTGCATGTGGCTCAAGAAACCTCGGTTTTGGAAAAGGCGTTTGATGCTCCATTTGGGCGGCCAATGGCGAGTGTTCGCGATGCGGCGCTCGGTGTGCTGGCCAGCAAGACCAGAGAAGATTTAGCATCAGACGAAGGGCGCAAGGAACTGAAGCGCGAGATGGCCCGAGCCATGAACTTTGCGGCTTGGAATCTACGAGAAGGGGCAGACAGTCGTGAGCCGATTCGACCCGAAACTAGATTTGTCAAGGGAGATCTCATCGATGCGGATGCCAAGCCTGCGGAATCCGAAAAATCGGAAGATGAGGCTGAAGTGAGCGAACAGCCTGACCCTCAGCTATGGGATTCTCAGACCGGTCCGGTTCTGAAGGTCTATTTCACTGACTTTGTGATCGAGACCCCTTGATCAGGCTGACAAGGGCGAACGGAATCGCTCCGATATAGATCGCCATCATCGGAATTGCCGGGAATCCAAACCGTGGATTTCCGAAGAATATGCAGGTGAGCAGGACGCTGACTCCAATCACAAGAGTCGGCGTCAGCGGGAAGAACTCGCCGCGCTTCAGGCGCAGCCGGGCAGCCAGGCCCAGGGCGATCCCTAGAATCGCCGCGATGAAGAACGGTAGAGACCAGTCTGAGCAGTACTTGCGGAATCCCTTGAATTCGGCCTTGTCGTCGCCCATGCCCGGAACCGTGATGGCGCCTCCACTCTTTTGGTAAGCCCAATAGGAGGCGTCAGATAGGCTGAGGAAAGTCGCATTCAGCTTCTTAGGCCAGCTCCTCATGGTCCTTAGTGGGTGAGCCTTGATATAGGCAACACCAGCCGCCCGGGCGACTTTGTCTCGCTCCAGCTCATTCAAATCTGGATCAAAATCGACGCCGCACAGCTTGGGATTCTTGTACCGGCCTGTCGCACCCTCATGATTGCCGATCAGGAGGTTGTCGCCCCCGTTGGTGCTGACGAACACAAATCCGCCATAGAGCGAAGATGTGCGGATCAGCCAGGGTGTCAGCAGCACCAGCAGAGCGGCCATCGTAATCCCTGCAGACTTCCAGTATCGGAACGCCTGCTTCGGTTCAGCGTCGCCCCACCAGCCAGCCAGCAGCACGAGCATCGGCAGCAGGACAGCCTGGGGTCTGACCAGAACGGCGGCTCCAAAAATGAGGCCGCCTAAAACGAGCAGTTTGACCGAGCCTCTCGCTTTGAGCAGAACCAACGATCCGGTCAGAATCAGCGCGACGAACAGCGGCTCAGAGGCGAGGATGGAACTGTAGGCCACAAAGCTCGGATGCACCGCTATCAAGGTGGCAGCGATGAGGGCGGCCGTGCGCGATCCGATCAGCCGAAGCGACAGCAAGAATGTAAGGGGGACCGCTGACAAGGTCAGGAGCAGGTTGAGGATCTTTGCTGCATTCAGACTGACGCCCGTTAGCGAAAAGAGGCCGCTAAGGGCGAGCGGATACCCGACAGGCCAGTAGGAGGTCGGCTCTCCATCGACTGCGTAGCCGTCGCCTTTGACCAGCTCTTTGGCTCTTTCGAAGTACCAATGAAAGTCGGCGACTGGCTGAGTGTCGACCTGCTGAATCCAGCGCCAGCGCAGGACAGCCCCTAAGGCAACAACCAGACCCAGCAGGACAAGCGTCAGGATATCGAGCCTTTGATTTATCTTTGCCTGGTCGGTTTCTGCCATCGGTAGGACTCAGCGCGTCTGCTCGTCGTCGGCTGCGTAGACTACACCACGATGTCTACAGGACGCATCGTTGTTGGAGTGACTGGCGCCAGCGGCGCTATTTACGCTCAACGGCTTCTGATGCAGCTCGCCCCGGTTTATGACCAGGTTCTCTTGATTATGAGCCGTCAGGCCCTCCAGGTGGCAGAACTGGAGCTGGGTGTTTCACTGGATCGTGAGAATTTTTCAACTAAGACTTGGCTGGGCGAGGAGCATTCGAACATCAAGCTTCTCGACTCGACCAGCTACTTTACGCCTCCCGCGAGCGGTTCCTATCGGCACGACGGCATGATTATCTGTCCCTGCTCAATGGGAACGGCTGGGAGGATCGCCTCCGGTGTTTCGAACGACCTGATGACCAGAGCGGCGGATGTCTGTCTGAAGGAGAAGCGGCCTCTGGTGATGGTGCCGCGCGAGATGCCTTGGAACCTGATTCACCTGCGCAACGTCACGCAGCTTGCCGAAGCTGGCGCAACAATTCTGCCTGCGAGCCCTGCCTGGTATGGAAAGGCACAGACGCTTGAGGACCTTGCAGACTCGGTGGTGGCGAGAATTCTCCAGGCGGTCGGGCTTGAGCACAAGCTCTTTAGTGAATGGATGTCTGATGACAAGTAAGAAAGCGGTCGTAGCTGGTGGATCTGGCGCAATTGGCAGGGCCCTATTGGTGGCTCTGAAAGCGGAGGGCTGGGAGACTGTTGTGATCTCTCGACGATCGAAGAGCGTTGACAACGCCGACAGAGTCATTGTCTGGGATGGCCGTAAGCTTGGCGAGTGGGCCAAGGAGCTCGAAGGAGCTGACGCCGTATTCAATCTCTCCGGACCCTCACTCTTTTCCATATGGCGAGGGGCGAACCGTGCGTTGCTGAAAGATGGCCGAGTTCAGCCGACCGAGGCGATTGCCCGAGCCTGCAACGCCTGCGGCGATGCTGCGCCTAAGGTTTGGATCAACGCGTCGGCAATCGGCTTCTATGGCGACAAAGGAGCCCAGAAGGTGACTGAATCGAGCCAATGCGGCAGCGGCTTCATGGCAGAGTCCTGCAGAGATTGGGAAGAGGCGGTGAGGGTAGTTCCGACCCCTGGTGTCCGGAAAGTAATCCTGAGAGTTGGACTTGTTCTCGACAAGAGGAGTGGCGTTTATCCGAAGCTGCTCCGACAGACTCAGATGTTTGCAGGGGCTGCACTAGGCAGTGGTCGCCAGTTCATGAGCTGGATCCATATCGACGATCTTGTCAAGATGATGCTCTGGTCTATTCAGGCCCCGGTGAGCGGTCCTCTCAACGCTGTTTCACCCAACCCGGTGACCAACAATGAGATGATGAGCTTCTTCAGGGAAGCCTGTGCTCGGCCCAGAGTCCCCAACGTGCCGACGCCAATCATTAATCTGGTTTCCGGGATCGCTGGCTGGGACAAGAATTTCATGCTCGGAAGTGTCAAAGGCTATCCAGCAAATGCGGTGGCCAACGGCTTCGAATTTGACAACCCAGATGCCAGGGAAGTCATCGCAGAATTCGTGGGCGTGCCAAAGGCCTGGGCGTAGACCTGAGAGGCCTTTCTAGGCCTCTGGTAGACTGCCCGCCTCTCCACCATGAGTGCTGCCACTAAAGAAATGCAGGTCAAACGCGAGGACCTGAACGAATGCACGATTCAACTTGAGATCGTCTGTTCAACCGATCAGATTGATGCTGCCTTTAAGAAGGCCGTCAAGAGCTTGGGCAAAAACCTCCGAATTCCCGGATTCCGACCCGGCCAGGCTCCCCTGCCGATGATCGAGCAGAGCCTTCCTCCGCAGGAGGTCGAAGCTGCCGCTGCCGAAGAGGCGGTCAAGGATGCCTACAAGAAGGCGATCAATGAAGAAGGCATTACGCCTTCTGGCCAGCCACGAGTCAATCTGACGAAGTTTGAGCGGGAAGCCAAAGCGTGCGAATTCTCGATTAAGATTCCGCTTCGTCCGATCATTGAGATCGAAGGCTATAAGGGCCTGAAGGCTGAGCGCCCGAAGATCGAGGTCACCGACGAAGAGATTGATCAGCAGATCGAAGAGCTTCGAAGGCGAGGCGGCACTCAGGAAAAGATCACCGATCGTGGCATCGAAACTGGCGACATGTCGGTCGTGAACATCAAACCTGACGAAGATGGAATCGAAGGCCGGTCATTCATGATGATCGCCGGCCAGACCTTCCCGCAGCTTGATGAAGAGATTGCCGGGATGAAGACCGAGGAGATCAAGACTGTCGAATTGACCTTCCCGGACACCTTCCAGGAGCAGGACTGGGCAGGGAAGAAATTCAAGTGCGACGTTACGATCCGCAGCGTGAGCGGAGTCAACCTTCCGGAGCTTGACGACGAGTTTGCCAAGAGCCTGCGAGCAGACAACGTCGACGACCTGCGATCCAAAGTGGGTGCGGGTCTCGAGAACGCAAAATCTCAATGGGCAGATGATGTCGTCAATGAGCAGTTGATGGATCACATCCTGAAAACCAGCAAGGTGGTTGTTCCTGACACGACGTGGGAGGCTGTCGCTGAGCGCCGGCTGACCGAGATGGCTCAGGAGCTGCAGGACAACAAGAGCAGCCTTGAGGACTACGCCAAAGAGAAAGGCATGTCGATTGAGGAGATGCAGGAGAAGCTCCAGGACGAAGCAAAAATGCACGTACAGCGGGCTGTGATCATCGAGCACATCTTCCAGGAAGAGAAGATGGAGATCACCGATGAACATGTCAACCGGCACTTCCTCGACCTGGCTCAAGAGAACAACATCAAGCAGGAGGACCTGCAGCAGTTTGCTGAGCAGCAGGGTGATGCGATTCGCGAAGAGGTCATCTTCCGAACCATCTCTCTGAAGCCACTCCGGAAGCGAAGCCGGCCAAGAAGGCCACGAAGGGCACCAAGTCTACTAAGACCGCCAAGAAGACCAAGACCACCAAAGAGTCTTGAACTGGCATTGAGGGCTGTCCCAACCGGGGCAGCCCTTTTTTTGTGCCTAGGCGGCCCCTACGTGTCAGGGGGTACATTGAGCGTATTGCTCGGCCAGGCTGGCCAGCAAGGACCCCACAATGGATGTGAATGCAACTGGTGTACCGTTCGTCATCGAGCAGACTGCTCGAGGCGAAAGAAGCTACGATATCTGGTCCCGTCTTCTGAAAGATCGAATCGTCTTTCTTGGCACGCCGATCGATGACTATGTCGCCAATCTGATCATTGCCCAGCTTCTGTTTCTGGAGAAAGAAGATCCAGATAAGGACATCGATTTCTACATCCACAGCCCGGGTGGTTCGGTCAGTGC
>JALGXY010000417.1 GCA_029824495.1 Fimbriimonadia bacterium | reverse complement strand
GATCCCCGGATTTGGAGAGTTCGGCCTAGGCCAGCGAGGTCAGTCGATCAACAGCGGATTCGGAGGATTTGGCTATTAAGCTCGAGAACCGGACTTTCAAAGAGCCGATGCCTCAGAGAATTCTGATCGTCGGCTGCGGAGGGGCAGGGAAGTCGACGCTGGCAATCCACCTGCGCGAAGAACTGAATCTGCCCGTGGTTCATCTTGATTCACTTTATTGGAGCCCGGGCTGGGTTGAGACCCCTAAAGAAGAGTGGCTTGATCAGCTAAAGGTCGAGACAGCAAAACCGACCTGGGTGATGGATGGAAACTACGGCGCTACGCTCGACGCTAGGCTCAGTGCTGCCGATGCCGTGATCCTTCTCGATCTCCCTCGCAGCGTCTGCCTGATGAGAGTTGTCAAGCGATATCTGAAGTACAGAGGCAGAACGCGCCCCGACATGGGCCCCGACTGTCCAGAGCAGCTCGATTGGATTTTCATCAAGTGGATATGGGGCTTCAAACAAAAACGACGCCCTGAGTTGATCAAGAAGCTGGAGGCCGTGCCGGACCATATACAGGTTGTCTCGCTGAGATCTCAGAACGAAGTCGATCGTTTCCTGGCCCACATTCGTAAAGCCTGACCACAGCATGCCCGAGTATCATCTGACCCATGGTTGGGTTCGGCCTTACGGCGCTGTTTTCGATCGCGTGCCTGCTGGCCGGGTTCAGTGCACTTCGTCGATTCGCCCCGAAGCTCGATCCGGCTGAGCAGGCTGGAGTTGGCGGACTGCTGGTGCTGGCAGCGTTTGGCCTGCTCACCCTTTTTGTCGGCCTGATCCCTGGCGGCCTAAGCTGGGGGCTTTATCTGGTGGCGGGACTCGGCCTCTTTGGAGCGTTTTGGTCTGTTCAGACCCGCTCGCTTCAGCACCTCAGATTTGCGCGGCCCGAGGGGCTGGACCTGATCCCCGTTATCGGCTTCGGCCTCTTGATGCTTCTCGCTCTGCTTGGAACACTCACGCCGAGCACCACCAGCGACTGGGACAGCCTGGCCTATCATCTTGCTGTTCCGAAGATCTGGCTGAACGAGGGCCAGATTACGCACCTGCCCTGGGTGCATCACTCCAACTTTCCTTTCAGCATCGACAACCTGTTTATCTGGGGCCTAAGCTGGGGCGGCGAGTCGGGAGCCAAGGCTTTCATCTGGTTTATCACTCTGTTTGGAGGGATCGGTCTCTTCGGCCTGGTGCGTCGCTGGTATGGGCAGAAAGCTGCCCTGCTCGCACTGCCGCTTTTCGCCGGAATCCCCGTTGTCGCTTGGGAGACAGGAACGGCCTACATTGACGCAGCTCACGGGCTCTTTGCTGGCTTGGCTCTGCTCTATGTTGCAGATGTCATCCAGACCGATGGAGAGGAGCGCAAAAAACAGATTGTAATGGCGGGTCTCTGTCTTGGCTTCGCGCTCGGCTCGAAGTACACAGGGCTGCAGGCATTTGCCGGTCTGGCTGCAGCCTGGCTGATCTACGGAGCGATCGCGAAGCAGATGGGCGAGACCTTTAAGGCCGGGATCAAGATGACCGTCATCGCTTTGGCGATCGCCAGTCCCTGGTATGTCAAGACAACCATCAATACTGGCAATCCCGTCTTTCCCTTCTTCTATTCCCAGTTGGGAGGGGAAGGCTGGAGTGATTGGCATGCCGAAATCTACACAGGCGAGCAGAAGACTTTCGGGGTCGGATCCGATCCGGCAGATATGGGGCACGCCGTGCTCGGTCTGGCGTATCAGCCTGGGCGATATGTCAATCCACGGCAGGATATCGGCGGTGGGTTCCCGACGGGAGCGATCGGTTTTGCTGTCCTGGTTGGCGCTTTTCTGGCTGCCACTCTAGGAGGAATCGACCGCAGGTCACGGTATCTGCTGGGCGCAGTCGGAATCGGTTTTCTGTTCTGGTTCCTGCTGAGTCAGCAGAGCCGCTATCTGACAATTCTGGCGATTCCTTTGATCCCGGTCGCCTGTGCTGTCGCCTGCTCTCGCTCTGCGCTCTCGTGGGTGGTGAAAGGTGCTGCCGCAGCCCAGATGATCTACACGATGTGGCTGCTTTGGACACCCCTTGGATCGATCCAGCTTCAGGTTGTTTTGAGCAGGATTCACCCTGATGAGTACCGCTCTACTATGGTCTCGTTTGCAGAGCCGGCCAGCGTCATGAACAAGGATCTGCCGGAAGGGTCGAAAGTAGCTCTCTATGACGAGGTTTTTGGCTACCTGCTGGACCACGAATACTACTGGGCAAACCCAGGCCATTCAACTCTGATCGATTACAACGAGATTCAGATTGGCGACGAGTATGTTGATGCTCTGCGTGAGCTGGGTGTGACAGCTGTCTACTTCAACCTGGCGATGTCTCCTGATGAAGACAAGCGGCTCTGGCAGGCTGCGATGCAGGCTGGCGGCGGGTCACCATATGCGCTTCAAGGTCCTCTGACCACAGACGACCCGAATCTGCGATGGAGAAGGTTCATTGGAGACGCTTACGGCAGCGGTCGCCTTCAGCTGGCTGGAGTAGTCGGTTCGGGCCTGGTGTTCAACGTTCGTTAGAGGAGACGGGTAGCCTGCAGAGCATGCAGTATCGACGACTTGGAACCTCTGGAATGAAGGTCAGTGAAGTCGCCCTAGGCGGCTGGCTGACTCAAGGCCGAACCATCTCCGACGAGACCACCTCAGACATCGTTCACAGAGCCTTTGATCTGGGCATTATCTTCTTTGACACAGCCGACATCTACAACATCGGCGAAGCAGAGAAGTCACTCGCTGTGGCGATCAAAGACCTTCGACGACAGGATCTCGTTATCGCTACGAAGTGCTTCTGGCCGATGACCGACAATCCAAATGATCAGGGTTTGAGCCGAAAACACATTTTCGAGTCGCTTCATGGCTCACTTGAGAGGCTGCAGACCGACTATGTCGATCTGTTCCAGTTCCACAGAGCTGACCCGGAAACGCCGATCGAGGAGTCTGTCCGTGCGATCGGAGACCTGATCCAACAGGGCAAGGTGCTCTATTGGGGCGTCAGCGAGTGGACCGCCGAGCAGATTTCTCAGGCCTGGCATATCGCCAAGGAGATCAACATTCCAGCACCGGTTTCGAACCAGCCGAGCTGCAGCATGATCAATCGCTATATTGAGAAGTCGGTTCTGCCGACCTCAATTCAGCAGGGCATTCTCACCGGCAAGTACAAGCCCGGTTCGAGCGCGCCGAGCGGCAGCCGAGGTGCTGACGAGACGTCAAACAGGTTTATGCAGGGTCATCTTGAGGATGACGAACTGCTGACCAGAGTTCAAAAGCTGGGCGATCTGGCCGAGGCTAACGGCGCCAGACTCTCTCAATTCGCACTCGCTTGGATTCTCAAGAAAGAAGGAATTTCAAGTGTCATCGTCGGGGCGACAAAGACGTCGCAGATCGAAGAGAATGCAGCTGCATCTGGTCTGGAATTCAGTGATGAAGTTTGGGCTGAAGCAGAGGAGATCCTCGGAATCGAATGAAGCCCGAAAAGCCCCTTTCGCGTGAGCTGACCCAGCCGGAAGAGGGTCAGATCATCGACGGCGAAACTCAGTTTGAGAAGCCGCGTGGTCTGCACAGCATTCAAGTCATGCCCGGGTTCGCCCGGGCAGAAGTTCATGGTCTTGCCGAGCCGCTGATGGAGAGTCGGATCGATGTTCTGAAGGCGCTTTCAGACATCTGTATCAACTTTGTTAAGCTGACAGCGACCGGCATCGCCTTTGTGTTCCCGAGCGGGAACGCCGATGAGGTTGAAGCTGCCCTCAAGTCGGGAGGGTTCAGCTTCGATATTCAGCTGGGCCGCTCGATTGTAATGGGGCACAGCGCCAACATTCGTGACGAGGAGGGTTTGGCAGCGAGCGTTATCTCTGAAGCGATCGCTTCCGGCGCATCGATTGACCAATTCGGCGACAATCACGACCGAATTCTGATCGCCGCCGATGAGGCTGGAGCAGCGCTGATCGCCGAACGGTTGAGACTTAAATATGGGGGCGACCAGTGAAGATTAAAGTGCTCAAGTTTGGCGGGACTAGTGTACGATCTCACGAGTCTCGAACCACGGCTGCGCTGAAGGTGATCTCGGCTGTTGAGCAGGGGTTCAGCCCGATTGTCGTGGTCAGCGCCATCGGAAGAAGAGGCGAGCCTTACGCGACGGACTCGCTGCTCTCGATGGTCCGTGAAATCGACCCGACGGTGCAGCCAGATTCACGAGAGATTGACCTCTTGATGGCCTGCGGCGAGATCATCTCATCTGTCGTTTTTGCCCACATTCTCAAAACCATGGGCCACAAAGCGATGGCTCTTCGGGGAGGCCAGGCCGGCATCCGCACCGACGGGGTTTACGGCAATGCCCGCATCGTCGGGGTGAACGCTGTCGGCGTAATTGAAGTTCTGCGCAAAGGCGCGATTCCGGTCGTCTGCGGCTTTCAGGGAGTCTGGGTCAAGGGCGGTTTGCCCGGCTCGGAGCTGACAACATTGGGGCGCGGTGGTTCGGATACGACTGCTGCGGCGATGGGCGCAGCCACCCAGGCTGATGCCGTTGAAATCTATACAGATGTTGATGGCGTCAAGACGGCTGACCCTGATTTTGTGGAAGACGCGCCGACCCTTCGGCGCATCACCTACCACGAGGTTGCAGAGATCGCCCACCTCGGTGCCAAGGTTCTGCATCCCCGGGCTGCCGAAATCGCAAACCGATACGGCATTCCGCTCCTTGTGAAGAACACCTTCACGACAGGAGAAGGAACTGAGATCGTCACCGATCAGACCGATGTCGACCGCTCAATTTCCGGCGTGACGCACACGGGCAAACTGGTCCACTTCAACGTCGGGCTCGACTCTGTCGGCACTGCTCATCGCAAAGACTTGGAAGCAAGGCTGTTTGAGATGCTGGCGAAGTATGAGATCGGCCTGTTCATGGTCAATATCAACCCGAGCGGCATCAGCTTTGCTGTGTCGAGGAATCAGTATTCAGCAGTCCTTGATCTGTTCGATGGGCTGGTTGTGCCTCTTGGCAAGACCGATCCGAGAGTCTATGTGCTGCAGGCCGGAGATAGGCCGACCAAGGCTGCTGAGACACAGTTCAGCCTGCTCAGCTCTATTGCTGATCCGGTGGCCGTGCCAGTCACGATCACCGAGGGCTGCACGATGGTTTCAGTGATCGGGACAGCGGCCATGAACCAGTCCGGTGTCTTTCTGAAGGCGCTGACCGCGCTGCATGCCAGCCAGGTTCCGGTAATCCAGACGGCAGACAGCGGCTCCTCTTTGAGCTGTCTCATTCCAGAATCTGAGCTCGAAACGGCTGTTAGGGTGCTTCACGAGCGATTCGGTATGTCGGAGCTGGAATGAAACGGCCCCTGTTGATGGGGATCCTGAATGTCACTCCGGACAGCTTTAGTGACGGCGGAAGATTCTTAGAGCCAGACCTTGCGATTCGGCAGGGCCGGCTGATGATTGAGCAGGGCGCTGATCTGGTCGATGTCGGTGGAGAGTCGACCAGACCGGGCGCGGAGCCAGTGCCCGAAGCTGTTGAGCTTGCCCGTGTGATTCCCGTGGTTCGGGGGCTCTGTCAAGAGGGTGTGCGGGTTTCGATCGATACTTCAAAACCTGCCGTTGCTCAGGCAGCCCTCGCTGCTGGTGCTGATGTGATCAACGATGTCACCGGAGGACGCAGCCCCGTAATGCTGGCTCTTGCGGCCGAAAGCGGATGCACGATCTGCTTGATGCACATGCTCGGTGACCCGCAGACGATGCAGACTGATCCAGTCTACAAAGATGTGGTTGGTGAAGTTGGCGATTACTTGAAGTCTCAGGCGGAAGCGGCTCAAGCGGCGGGGGTTGCGAGCGACAAAATCTGGATCGATCCAGGCATCGGATTCGGCAAGACCACAGAGCAGAATCTCGAGCTGATCCGCAGGCTTGAACGGTTCGTAGAGACCGGCTTTCCAGTGCTGATCGGAGTCAGTCGTAAGAGCTTCATCGGGCGTGTTCTGGGCGGGGAAGAGAGCCCTGCACCTGTAGAAGAGAGGCTGGAAGGAACCTTGGCTCTGCAGGCTCTGGCTCAAGCTTCCGGCGCCGGTGTAATCCGGGCGCACGATGTGGCCGAATCGAAGCGAGTCATTGAGCTGACTTCTGCAGTCTCCGGTTCATAATAGCCTTGTGATTCCGGCACTTTTCGCCTCCCAGCTCCCTGGGCCATCCCACACAGACTGGCTCTTGGATCCGACTCCTTACACCGCTCGTATTGAGACCCGGAGCGAGGGCAGAGAGATTGTTCTGACCAACGGCCTGGTTGAAAGGGTGATCCGCATCGCTCCCAATGCTGCAACGACGGGGCTCACACAGCTCTCGACCGGCCAGTCGATCATCCGCGGAGTCAAGCCGGAAGCCTTGGTGACCATCGACGGCACGGAATGGGAGGTCGGCGGTTTGAAAGGGCAGCCGAACTATGCGTTCTTGACCCCCGAGTGGCTGGAGGATTTGAAGGCCTCACCGACTGCGTTTCAGTATAAGGGCCACGAGATCGGCATCCCCAAAGAGCGCTTTGCTTGGGCCAGAGTCAGGCATGCCTCGAGCGAGGCTGTGTGGCCGCCTAAAGGCGTCTCTCTAAGACTCGATTTCGAAGGGCCAAGCCTGACGGATGACCAGCTGATGCAGCTCATCGGCGGTCAATCGGGCGGCAGCGGGGCGTATGAGAGCAGTTTCGGCCGTGATCGTCTGGCTGCCGATGACTTCAGCCAGACCAACGACGACTGGGTGATTCATGAGTCTTCTAGGCACGACCGAAGCAGCTTTTCAAACGAGGCCAAATTTGGGGAGATCTATACACCTGCAAACAGCTCGGTCTACGCTGAGCGTGCTCTTCCTGATGGGACACGTGCGGTTGAAGCAACCATCGACCCGGGAACAGATCGGTCCGAAAGCTGGGGGCCTGGAATGGCTATTATGTTTAAGGATAGGAGCCTAAAGCTGTTCATAAGAACGGCAGGCAGCGGCGGCGATGGCAAGCCGAGAATCTCGGCATGGGACGGCGCAAAGGAGCTGGTGACACTCGGTAAGGCGGGAGGGGTCAGACTTGACAAGCCGGTCTCATTGCGAATCAGAATCGAGGGGCAGACAGCTCGTCTGGATGCGCGCCAGGCACCGGAGCCGTGGGCGGCTCTGCACTCGGTTGATCTTGGTGAAAAGGCAGGCGCTCCAACCGCAGTTCGGGTTGGCAAGATGGATAAGTCGGGCGGAGGCTCAGACTTTGCGACGCCGGGCGAACTGGGAAGAATGAAGGTGATCAGCTTCTCTGCCTGGGGCGCGATGAATCCCAACGCCTTGGGCGAGATCGCTCAAAAAATCAGGCAGGTTCAGGACATCGGTGTCTCGGTGCACTACGAAATCTACGATGGCGTCCCTTCCTTCTCCAAGTGGATTACGGTCCACAACGGGACGGGGGAGACGATCGATGTTCAGAGATTCACTTCAGAGATCCTGACTGTCGTCGAGCAGGAGAATCAGGTGGAGATGCGTGAAGGTAATCCGCTGAGACGCCCGGATTCGCTGCATGTTGAGACCGACTACGCCTTTGGCGGATTCATGCCGGGCAATGCGATGCTGCAGAGCGTCAAGTGGGGCCCTGACCCTGAGTTTTCGACCCAGGTCAACTATCTGCGTCAGCAGCCAGCCTTGCTAGAGGTGACGCCTAAACGGGGTCCGGCTCAGCTTGTTGCACCAGGCGAGACCTTCGAGTCGTTCCGCGCTTTTGAGCTTGCCTATGACTCGACAGACCGTGAGCGTCGAGGGCTTTCGTTGCGCAAGATGTATCGGAAGCTCGCGCCTTGGGTGACAGAAAACCCCTTGATTCTGCATGTCACCAGCACCAAAGAGGATGTGGTCAAGACGGCGATCGATCAGGCTGCCGAGTGTGGGTTTGAGATCGTCAGCCTCAGTTTTGGCAGCGGCCTCAATATGGAGGACGAGTCGCCAGAAAACCTGGCCAAGTTTAAGGAGTTCGCTGAATATGCCCGCGCCAAGGGGCTCGATATTGGCGGCTACAGCCTCCTCAGCAGTCGGCGTATTGGCAATGGTCAAGACGTTGTTTCGCCCGAAGGCGAACGGCCGACACATGGCAGCTGCCCAGCGCTGACCTCAGAGTGGGGCCAGGAGTACTTCCGCAAGCTCTACAAGTTCTATGAAAAGACAGGATTTCTCCAATTCACGCATGACGGCAGCTATCCAGGCGATGCGGATACGACGGCTCGGCCGCCGCTTCAGCGAGGACTCGAAGATTCAACTTGGGCTCAGTGGAAGGTGATCACCGACTTCTACAAGTGGCAGCGGGCGCAGGGAGTCTACGTTCGGGTTCCGGACTACTACTTTATGTCGGGCGCGAACGAGAGCGGCATGGGCTACCGCGAGGTCAACTGGTCTCTGCCTCGGGCCGAGCAGGTGATCCACACACGCCAGAACATCTACGATGGCACTTGGCTGAAGGCTCCCTCGATGGGCTGGATGTTTGTGCCCCTGACCCAGTATCACGGAGGCGGAGCTGCCGCGACAATCGAGCCGCTGGACAAGCACATCGACCATTACGAAAGGATGCTGACGAGCAATCTTGGCCTGGGGGTTCAGGCGGTCTACCGTGGATTCCGGCTCTACGACACGCCGCGAGTGAGGGATATGGTGATCGGCTGGATGGACTGGTTTAAGGAGCATCGTGAGATTCTGGAGAGCGACGTCATTCACTGCCGTCGGGCTGATGCCCGCGATCTAGACTTTATGTTGCACGCCAACCCGGCACTCGAAACACGGGGCATGCTCTCGGTCTACAATCCTCTTCGAGAAACAGTTCGCAAGCCGATACGTGTCAATCTCTATTACACGGGTCTGACAGAGTCGGCAGAGGTGAGCCTGAATGGAGGGGCGCCTCAGCGAATCAAGATCGGTCCGATGGGCTGGGCGCAGATCGATGTCGAAGTGTCGGCGCAGGGTTTTTCGTGGGTCACCATCAAGAAATAGGGACCAGCAGAACCTGAACGGCTGTTCGAGTGTCTAACAAAGGAATGCGAGCGATCCTAGCAACACTGGCTTTGGCAGCGGCGGCATCGGCAACGGCCGATGATCTGCCGGCAGCCCGCGTAATGATAGGGTCCGCACTTGCCAAAATCTCGACCGCACACAAGGCGACCGTCCAGACCACCGGCTGGGAGAAGCTCAACGGGAGAACAATCCCGACAAGAGTGTCGACAACCGCATACCACCATGAAGTCGACGGAACCCAGCGGATCTATCTGGAGCAGCTGGTCTATCGAGACGGCCTTCTGATTCAGCGCCTGGCAGGCGATGGCACCAGACTCTGGTCGTGGGATCAGCAGAAGCTGCTCTACTCTTCAACTTCTTACCAGGTCGAAGAGGGGCCGGGATACTCGGACACTGGTCAACGGCTGTTTAAGCTTGCCATGCGATGGAGCTCGCCAGAAGCTGACTTTGGTCTTAGACTGCTGGCGCAGGCGATGTCCGTTCCTGGGCAGATTGCCGACCCCAACAAGTGGAATCCTTGGCTCCCAACCTCTAGAGTTACGGTTGTGGGAGGAACGATTGACTGCAGATCGACGACTCCTGCTTCGAGCCGACTGCTTTACCGCTTGAACAATGTCGGGATCCAGTGGCACCTGAATGAGGCTGAGCTCTGGCAGCAGCGCCCCGCAAAGAACGGAGTCGACGAGACTTTTTGGAGAGCCAAGGTCTACGTGGGTTCGATTCCGCCCGATACAGACTGCACGTTTGTGCCGCCAGCGGGTTCTCGCCCGAGAGCAGTCGAGCGTTCCGGCGGCTTCTAGGCCCTGAATTTTTCTGGGTTAGACTCTGGGACTCGTGTCGAGCGATTCCGCAGCCCCACCAGCCCAGCAGGAAGACAGATCATGGAAGATTGTCTGGACCCTGGCGTGGCCGGCTGTTGTTCTGAACTCGATGCAGACGGTCAATGCTCTGCTTGACCGGTTCTTTATCCAGTCTCTCGATCCCGCGGCTCTGACCGGCGTCGGCGCGTCGACGACCCTGATCTTCTTCTTTATGTCGATCAGCTTCATGATCGGCACGGCCGCCACAGCGCTGGTTGCTCGATTCTTTGGCGGCAAAGACTATCCGTTGATGCAGACGGCTGCCAAGAAGTGCCTCAGCCTGTCGTTCTATCTCGGCTGGATCATGATGGCTCTTGCCTTGCCGGCAGCTCACTTAGGAGCGCGGCTGTTCGTGCCTGAATCAGATCCGCTGGCTCAAGAGATGCTGATCACCTACTTCAGCATATTTGCGTTCACTCTTCCGGCGGCAAACATCATTCTTGCTATCTCGGGGAGCCTGCGCGGAACAGGAGATACCAAGAGCCCAATGGTGTTGAGCGGAATCCAGATCGTTCTTCATATCCTCCTGAACTACTTGTTGATCTTTCCGCCGAGGGCGATGGCCTGGGGCTTCGTGATGCCTGGCGCCGATATGGGAATCAAAGGCGCTGCCTATGCGATTGTGATCAGCTCTTGGGTCTCGGCAATCGCCTATCTGATCTGGAGTCGCCGCACTAAGCTCGCTCTCAAGCTGAGCATTAGGCCGCCCAACTGGGAGTGGATCACCCGAATCTTGAAGATTGCGGTCCCATCTGGCATCAACTCACTCATTCGCGTGACGTCGCTGATGATGTTCATGATGGTGCTGACAAAGGTGCCTGATGGAAGCCGTGCCGTGGCCGCTCTC
>JALGXY010000416.1 GCA_029824495.1 Fimbriimonadia bacterium | reverse complement strand
TTCTGTCTTCGAGTGCGACGGTGTGCCGCTGATCATCGAGACAGGAGACCTGCCGAACGAGCCAGGCTCATCAGCCCGCGCATCGGTGATGGGCCGGAATATCTCGACCTATATTCAATACGAAAACGGCTACACGCTCAGCAGCCGCGGCGGCGGTTCAGCATTTCTGAACGATGGCACTGAGATCAAGAAATTCCCGGGCGACGGGGGCCACGGTCATATGCAGAACTTCATCGACTGCGTCCGCTCCCGAAACCAGAACGACCTGGTGACCGAGATTGAAGAAGGTCACGTGAGCACGATGATCTGCAACCTGGCGAACAATGCTCACCGGCTTGGACGCCCCGATTCAGTCGGTGAGATCCGGAACATGGTCGGCGAGGTTCCAGTCGCAGCAGAAGCGTTCGATCGTCTGCCAGCCCAGCTCGGCAGACTCGGCGTCGATCTCGACGCCCAGCCCCTCAAAGTAGGCGGCTGGTACGACTTCGACCCGAAGACGGAACGAATCATCGGCGGCGACATGATGGATGTGGCCAACGGCATGCTGACCGAAGCGTATCGTTCCCCATTTGTAGTGCCTGATCGAGTCTGAGAATGCTGGTTGCCGCCGTTCTTGGGTGGGGAATGATCACTGCCGAGCCGACAGAAGCGAGCCTGAAAGCGGCTCTTGAACAGGCCCGTCAGGCTCTCAAATTGGTGGAGCAGGCGGTGGTTCGCGTCGAGCCAGGGCGGATTCATCTGAGCGAACCGATCGTGATCGGCCCCGATTTGAGCGGCCTCCGGCTGGAAGCTGACCCCGCAGGTGAAGTTATCCTCGATGGCGGCTGGCCCGACCTCGAATGGACGGTCGAAAAGGACGGCACCTGGTCGGTCAGACTGCCAGGCGGCTACAAGACGCGGCAGCTTTTTGTGGGCGGGCGCAGGGCCGATCGCGCGGGCGGGCTGCAGGAAAGAGCGTTTCACTACATGGAGTCTGTCAAAGAGGATGTTCTCGTTCCGGGGGACCGTGCACCAAAGCGTGCGATTCAGCGGATCGGAATCAGCGATGAGCTGAGAAATGTTCTCAATTCGGCCACGAAAGAGCAGATCGCAGAAGCAGACCTGATGATCATCTCGAAGTGGGATGACACGAGGCGGCCATTTTCGTTTCAGGACGGGATGATTGTCACCGAAGGCGCCGGGATGAAGCCGTGGAACTCGTGGGAGAAAGGCAGGCGAATCTGGATTGAGAATCTGCGATCGGACTGGGACGAGCCAGGCGAGTGGATCCAGGAGCCGGGCGGCAAAATCCACTATCGGCCACTGCCAGGCGAAGACCCTATGGAGAGCAAGCCTTCCGTTCCAAGAATCGGCGAATGGCTTGTCATCAAAGGGACAGAGGAGGACCCCGTTCGCGGCCTTGTGATTGACGGAATCAGGTTCGAACACTCAGAATTCAGGATCGAGAATGGAACGAAAGAGGCAGCGCAGGCTGCCAGTAACCTCAGCGCCGCGTTCATCGCCGATTTTGCCGAGAACATGGTGATCACGAACTGCACCTTTGCTCATACCGGTGAGTATGCGGTCTGGCTGAGACGCGGCTGCCGCTCAAATGTGATTTCTCAGTCGGTCGTGCAGGATATGGGATGCGGTGGCATCCGCATCGGCGAGACAGCCGCTCAGGCTGAGACGATGACCGAGAAGAACGTCGTTGACGATACGATCGTGCAGGGCGGCGGAAGGCTCGCTCCTAGCGCGGTCGGCATCTGGATCGGCGCCAGCCCAGACAACGTCGTGAGTCACTGTGATATCAGCGACCTGTACTACACGGGCGTCTCGATCGGATGGCGGTGGGGCTACGCGGAAAGCCCGGCCAAACGCAACCAGCTCCTCAATTCGCGGATCTCCCACATTGGACACGGTCTGCTGAGCGACATGGGCGGCATATACACACTCGGCCCGAGCGAAGGCACGACGATCAAGGGCTGCGTGTTCCATGACATTGAATCCGCGAGCTATGGCGGTTGGGGGCTCTATACGGACGAGGGCAGCACCGGGGTCACCTTTGAGGACTGTCTGGTCTACAACACGACCTCGGGCGGGTTCCATCAGCATTACGGCAAGGAGAATCTGGTCAAGAACTGCATCCTCGCCTTTGCGCGAGATCAGGCTCTGCAGGCGACGAGGGTTGAGCCGCATCTGAGCTTTACGATGCAGAGCTGCGTGATCCTTGCGAACCAAGAGCCGTTCCTCTCTGGCCGCTGGAAGGAGATCAAGACCGACCTGAAAGATCTGCTCTGGGTGAGGCTTGACGGGGAGCCGCACACATGGCTTGGAGAGCAAAAATCGACTTGGGTCGAACGATGGCAGGCCAAAAATTGGATCGTTGGGGCCTCTCCGTTCGTAAATGCAATAGGAAGAGATTTCACCATCGCTTCGCAGTCAGATCTCGATCGAATCGGATTCGTGCCTTTCGACACCTCGAAAGCAGGACTGCGCAGCGCAAAAATGAGGCATCGCCTCGAAGAACTCACCCACTAAACCTCCATGGACGAACTGGTCATTGTCGGAATAGCCCTCACCTTGGTGATCGGGATCGGAGCCCAATGGCTCGCCTGGAAGCTGCGTTGGCCAGCGATCCTGCTGCTGCTGTTGTTTGGCCTGATCGCCGGCCCCGGTTTGACGATGGCTGGCTATCAGGGGCTCAATCCGAGATCGATGTTCGGCGATGCCTTGATCCCGATGGTCTCGCTGGCTGTTGCAGTCATTCTGTTCGAAGGCGGCTTGACACTTAAGTTTAAGGAGATCAAGAAGGTTGCGGGCGTGGTTGTCGCGCTTTCTACGATCGGTGCGCTCGTCACCTGGGGCCTGGCCTGGCTGGCAGCTCAGTACATCCTCGGCCTGCCGGTTGGCATTGCCGCCTTGATTGGCGCAATCTTGACGGTGACAGGGCCGACGGTCATTGTGCCGCTCCTGCGCTCTCTGAGGGCGAAGCCGAAGCTCGGCTCGATTCTTAAGTGGGAAGGAATCGTGATCGACCCGATCGGCGCGATGCTCGCGGTTGTCGTCTTCGAAGCCGTTATCTCTGGCCATGCAATCCAGGAGGCTGGCGGCGAGGCGTTGATGAACATCTTCAAGACTGTCGGCATCGGCAGCCTGATCGGCCTTGCCGCGGCAGCGATTCAGGTCTTCATCATCAAGCGGTTCTGGGTCCCTGACTTCCTGCAGAACGCTGTCGTGCTGATGTTTGTGATTGGGGCGCACACGCTGGCAAACTACTGGCAACACGAGTCCGGCCTATTCGCTGTCACGGTCATGGGCGTGGCTCTCGCCAACCAGAAATGGGTTAGTGTTAAGTCGATCACCGAGTTCAAAGAGACCCTGCGCGTCATCTTCATCTCGTCGGTATTCATCATCTTAGCAGCGTCGATTTCGGTAGAGGACCTTCAGGGTGTGGTGACTGATGGGCGGGCTTATCTATTCCTCTTTGTCCTGATCGCATTCATTCGCCCGGCGACTGTCTTCGCCTCAACCATGGGGCGGAGTCTCCAATGGAAAGAGAAGCTGTTCCTTGCTGCGGTGGCGCCTCGCGGCATCGTGGCTGCAGCCGTCTCCTCGGTTTTTGCCTTGCGACTCATGGAAGAAGGAGTTGAAGGAGCGGATCGGATCGGCCCGATTGTTTTCTTCGTGATCCTCGGCACAGTTGCGGTCTATGGCACGCTCTCTGTCCCGGCAGCGCGCAAGCTTCAGGTGACCAGCCCGAAAGCGAAAGGCGTTCTCCTGGTCGGGGCGCATAGCTGGTCTCTGCAGATCGCACACGCGCTGCGAACTATGGGCTTTGCTCCGATGGTTGTGGACAACAATATTGTGAAGATTGAGCAGGCTCAGCGAGAAGGATTTGAGGCTCACCAAGGCAGCGTCTTCGATGACAACCTGCAGGAAGAGATGGTGCTCGCCGGCATCGGCTGGATGATGGCGATGACAGGCAACGACGGGGTCAATACGCTCGCGGCCAAGGAGATGACGCACCTGCTCGACAGCGCACATATCTACCAGCTTCAGCCAGCCGATGTGCCGGAGAAGATGGCTGGACGCGTGCTGTTCAATGGCGAGCAGTTCGGATCACTCAACTCGCGATTTGCCCGGGGCGGAAAGGTCGAGGTTGTACGGCTTGACCGAGCGATGACACCGAAAGCGGTGATCGAAGCCTGGCCAGAAGGCGTTCTTCCGCTGTTTGCCGAGCACAACGAAGAGCTTGTGATGATGACTCCGGACCAGGATGTGAAGCTGGATGCCGGCGACTACGTCACCGCAATGATCCAGCCGAACTGCGTCCGCCCGCTTGAGGGCGAAACGGTTGATCAGGAGTCTTCGGAAGAGGTATCCGGCGACCAGCCGAGCTGAGTCAGGAAGTCTTTGAGAACCTGCTGGCCGAGCAGGTTGTTGTCCAGCCCAATCGGCTGGTTCCCGTGGCCACCGCCCAGCCGCAGGGTGGTGTAGATCCTGTCCTTGACGCGCACCGCGTAGGGAAGGACTTCAAATGTCCTGGTGTCGATCCGATCGATCAGGCTGGTCCAGTTTCCTTTGCCGAATGCTTCGTCGAGAGCGCTGGGATCGAGCGCGCGGTCTGGGGCGATCATCGCGTCCGGGTCCGAACCGCCATTGCGTCTGATGCACTCTCGAACGTAGGGGCGTGGAAGCGTGCCGCTGTCAAAGCAGATATGAACCCCTCTCTTCTCCGATCTCAGGCCATTCGTGGATACCACCCAGGCACCTTCGCAGTTGTCTTTCATCAAGTGACCGGTCGGGTCTTCAAACTTCACACCGGGCCACACTGTCTCCTTTGGCCAAGAGAAGATCGGACGGAACGCACCGACAGCATTGCCGGAGCCCTTTTGCCGTAGCTGCACCATAACATTCTCGTCCGGATGATGCTGAATGACAACTGGCTGGCAGACTGTAATGAGACCGGTTCTGTCAGCTTCTTGCAGCACGATCTCTTCAGATTCTGTCTTGCCTTTACCGCTTAACCGTCTCTCTAGTATCAAGATGAACTCGTCTATCGGTTTGGGCGATTTGACCACCGGCTGCAGTTCGACCTGCTCACCTTCCTCGGCCCACCAAGGGCTGCTCCAGCCAGCTCGATTGCCACCGTTGATCCACGGCGGTCTGCGCTTTGGAACAAGGGTGAAGAAATCCCTTTGAAATGCTCCGGAAGGATCCTCTCGTGATTCTCCCCAATCATCAAACATGCCCGATGAGCTTATCGGTGTGTCGATCTCCCCCGTGATCACAAATCCGGCGATTTCAGGCTGGCTGCGGACATGATCTAATGTGCGCCATCGATGAAAGATGCCTGCCGCGGCATTGACGACCTCAATTTTCGACCAGAAAAAACTCTCATCCCAAGCCTTCTTCGGCAGGTCGTACTGCCAACGGACACCTTGCGCGTTCAAGTACTCATCGTCCGACGCCCAAAACGGATTCTCCTTCTCGATCCGCGCCAGGTCTCGCAGGCTGTCGTGGTCACAGAACTCGCCAAAGATAATCGGCTTTTTCTTGCGCGGACCGGTGAGAAGACTGTCGATCACCTGCGGGTAGAAGTGAGTGTCGCAATAGGGGTGGAAGTCGTAGAACGTGCCGTATTCGCGCGGGTCGCCACCGTACATTTCTGAGCCGCCGCTGCTGTCCATTACAAGTGGACAGTTCGTCTCTTCCAGCACGAATTCGACCATCTCCTCGCGCCACTCGGCTGGGGCGAGCTTGCCCAGCTCACAGCCTATCGTCCAGGCAACGATGTTCGGATGGTGCCGGTACTGCGAGACGATCCGCTTCAGCTCATCGGTCATGCCGAGCAGCTTGTCTGGGTTCGGCATCCAGATCGGCAGCTCGATCCAGGCCTCCATCCCCTTCGCGTGCATCCGTCTTAGGGTCTCGTGAGTCGGTACCCACAAGCAGAACTTGATCGTGTTGAACCCGAGTTCTTGGATCTTGTCGATCCACTCATCGAGTTCATTGCCGGTTCTGTCAGGCGAAACAAACCCCGGCTGCCAGCCCCAGCTCAGGAGACCGCGCAGCTCCCACGGCTTCTCATCGAGCGAGATATAGCAGCCATCAACACCGACACGGCTCTCCACTTTCGGCTTCGGCAGCACTGGATCTGTGTCCGAAACAACCAGTTTTACGGGACGGTAAATCCCTCCGAACGTGCCGTAGACATAGGGCAGAAAACCGCTGGCGACATCCGGCACGGGATAGGTCGAGCCGCCGTTCTTGATCACGCGGACCTTCAGTTCGATGGTCTGACCAGCCCAGGCAGCCAAATCAACAGAAAACGCATCCCAGATCCCCTCGTGAGTGCAGACGACCTCGTCGTTGATCATCACGACCGCCAGATAGCTGACGCCCTCAAACTTGAGCCAGGCCTGCTCTTCGGGGATGTGCACGACCGTGCGATAGACCGCGGGCCCCTCCCACATCAGGTGCTGCTCGCGCCCCCAGGCGTGAGGGACATCGCACCGATTCGGGCCGTAGCCGTAGTCGACCGACCACTCGACAATCCCCTGGTTCATGGCGTGAGTCTACTCGGCGGTCTTTTTCCGAGCCCATAATGAGACGTGCCTCTGCCTTGGCTGAAACAGCTCGATCTGCCGGATGGCGCCTACCTCGTAGGCGGCTGCGTCCGGGATTTTCTGCTGACCGGCGAGATGGGCGAAGACATCGATATTGTCCTGGAGGGTGATGCCGGTGAGCTGGCAAAGTCGCTGTTTGAAAAGGGGGTGGCGACCGCGCCGCCGGAAATCTACTCCCGGTTCGGAACGGCGATGGTCCGAGTTGCGGGGCGGCATGTCGAGATCGCCTCGGCGAGATCAGAAAGCTATTCCGAGGATTCCCGGAAACCGAACACCGAAATGGCCACGCTCAAAGAGGACATGGTCCGGCGTGACTTCACGGTCAACGCGTTGATGATGGACGCGGACACGCAAGAAGTGGTCGATCTGCTGGGGCGCGGCCTCTCTGACCTCGAAAACAGGATCCTGCGGACACCGGCCGACCCGGATGTGTCGTTTTCGGATGATCCTCTGCGCACGCTGCGAGCTGTGCGGTTCAAGCATCGACTCGGATTTGAATATGGCGAGGGCATCGAAGACGCCTTGACCCGCAATGCCAAGAGGCTTGAGATCATCAGTGCGGAGCGGATCCGCGATGAGCTGTTGAAAATGCTGCGTCTGCCGACCGCACATGAGGCGATCGAGGATCTCCGCCGATTCGGCCTGCTGGAACAGTTCTGGCCCGAGCTCTGCGCACTGCACGGGGTTGAGCAAGGATTCCGGCATAGGCTCGATGCCTGGGGACACACGCTCGAAGTGCTTCGCCTGGTCGGCCCTGGCGATCTGACCCTCAGTCTGGCTGCCCTGTTGCACGACATTGCCAAGCCACAGACCCGCAAGGTTGACGAGGACGGCCGGACCCGATTTTTTGGCCATACAGAGCAGGGAGCTCCGATTGCCAAACTGATGATCAATCGATTGAGAATCGGACAGGATGTCGCGGCGGATACGGCGCTCTTGGTTCAGAACCACATGAGGCTCGGCCCCAAGGAGCAAATCAAGATCGGGCTCTGCGCCGCCTGGTCAAAGATATGGGTGATCAGCTCGACCGGCTCCTCAGCTTGATGGAGGCGGATGGGCAGGCGGGCAAGACCTCGCCGCCGAGGGTCGACATTTCGGAGATTCGGGAAAGATTGAAAGACCTGCTCATCTTGACCCCGCGAGCGGTGCTCAAGAGTCCGCTGGATGGAATCGAAATCGCGGGAATCCTCGGCATCAGCGAGGGCCCAAGGATCGGCCAAGCCAAAGAGTACTTGACAGAACAGGTGCTTGATGGAGCACTGAAACCTCTCGATAAGGAGGCTGCTGCAGAGCTCCTCAAGACTTGGAGCACCGAAAACCCGTAAACTCTGGCGAATGCAGGAGCAGGGAAGGGCCGAACCGCCAAGAGTGATATTTTGGGCCATGGTCGCGTTGACCGTCGCCGGTGTCATCTATATCATGTCGCCGTTTATCCACTCATTGATGTGGGCCGGCGTCTTGGGCATCCTACTGCACCCGCTCTACATGAAATTCCGCACCCGACTCATGGGGCGTTTCAAACAGGGCGTTTCCGAGACTCTTGCAGCTCTGATCACCACGGCCGGAGTTCTGCTGATAGTTCTTGTGCCGATCGGCGTGTTTCTGGCCTTTGCAGGGATGGAGGTGTACGATTACATCATCCGTGCCGATGAAGCGGGCGCAGTCATAACGCTGGAGTCGATCTCCCAGCAGATCGACACGTGGCTCGCCCCGATTCTAGAGCGGTTTGGCCAGACCGATTTTAGGCTCTATCCGATCATTGAGGAGAACCGGGCTGCTATCGAAAGAAGCCTGACACAGGGCGCATTGAAGGCTGCCCCCAACGTTTTCAACGTCATTCTGAATGGGATCGCGACGGTCATTACTCTGTTCTTCATGCTGCGCGACGGCCACTACGTTCTGGAGCCCGCCTACAAAATCATCCCTCTGCCGCGAGAGCAGACGATCCGGATGATGACCCGAATGAAAGACACGGTCCATTCTGTTTTCATGGGCGTCATTTTTGTTGCCTTTGTCCAGGCGGTTTTGGCCACGATCGCCTACGCAATAGCAGGCCTTGACGGTGCGTTTATCTGGGGTCTGTTCA
>JALGXY010000415.1 GCA_029824495.1 Fimbriimonadia bacterium | reverse complement strand
GGGTTTGACACTCCGCCCAAATGTTTCGTAGACAGCGAGCTCGCTGAAGCTCCCCGGAGGCCCCCAATAGCTGACCGTAAGCTGCTTCTCAGCGTCTCGGGCCGAGCTGATGATCTCCCGGAAGATCCGCTTTAGATGGTGTGATTTGAGGGAACCGGTCTGGGCTGCTTCGAGTTTCTCAAAGATAGCCCGCTCCCGTTCAGGCGTAAAAAATGGCTGACCGTCAAGACCCTTCGTGCGTCCGACCTCCTGTGCCAAACCGGCACGATGGTCCAGAAGCTCTATCAGCTCGTTATCGACGCGATCAATATCGATCCGAATGTCGTCCAAAGGTCGAAGGTCGTCCATTTTTGTGGCCCGAAGCTGAAGAACAGCTCGTCTGGCTATTCTGAACTGCTTGGCCGGGTTTCCTCAAGGCCCAATGCTAGGCTAAACTACGAGAAGAGAGATTGTTTGATCTAATTCAGCAGCGTGTAGCGGATTTCTTCAGCGCCTCCGGCAGGGGCTGGACGATCGTTGCTGACATCCTGTTGGTCACACTTCTCAACTACTACCTCCTCAAACTTGTCCGCGGAACGCGTGCCTGGAAGATCCTCATCGGCATGGGCGTCTTCGTGGTCGCGCTCTATCTCAGCAATGTTCTGGGCCTCAGAACCCTCTATTGGCTGCTTCAAAAGGCGTCAATCCTGGCCCCAGTCGCCCTCGTTATTCTGCTGCTGCCAGAGATGCGCCGGTTCATTCAGGACTTCGCCAAGCTCGGCATGTGGCCCGAAAAGTTCCTCAGCTCAGAGTCCGGCCCCGGTGACGTCATCATCGAGAGCTTAGGCGATGCTGTCGAGGAGATGGCTGAGCAGAACATCGGCGCGCTCATCGCGGTCGAGCGCGAAGAGCGCCTCGACACCATCGCCCGCAGCGGAGTCCAGCTGAACGCAAAAGTGACGGCGGAGCTCGTGGGAGCGATCTTCTATCACGGCAACCCGCTGCACGACGGCGCGGCCATCGTGAGGGTCGATACAGTTGCCGCCGCAGCCTGTCGACTTCCGCTCAGCGAAAACACCGCCATCGACAGCCACTATCACATGAGGCACAGGGCTGGAATCGGCCTCTCCGAGCAGTTTGACTGTGTTGTCATCATCGTCAGCGAAGAGCGCGGCGAGATAAGCCTCGCAGTTGGCGGTGAACTCCTCGTTCAGAGCGGACGAGAAGAGCTGTGCCAGAGCCTCGCGAGGCTGCTCAGCAAGACAACCGGCTTTGGTGTGCGCAAGAAGTCACGAAGACGCCGCGCATCTGATGAAGAGTCGACCGAAGAAGAGCCGGTCATCGAGGAGAAGGCATCTTGAAGCTCGACTCACTGATCACGTTTTTGGCCTCTCTCGCTATAGCGATCGTTCTCTGGCTGGTTGTCCAGCCAACCTATGAGGCGAATAAGGAGCGAGAGCTGCAGGTCAAGCTGGAGCTCCAGAACCTCGCAGCTGACATGGCGGTGATCCAGCAGCCTGAGAGCGTGACAATCACTGCCTCCGGCACTTCAGCAGATCTCGATCGCCTCGAATCTGACCAGGTCACCGCGTTTATCGATCAACCTTGTCACCGAAAAGATCTCAACAGGAACGAGGTCCGTGGTTGTTGAAGAGTCAGGAGTGCCGCCGGAAGTCTTCGTGTACGACGGCTCAACCGTGTTCCCGGGAGACGTTCAGGTCCGCGGCCCGGAAAGCTATCTCGCGATGGTCGACAAGGTGCGAGTTCTCTTCGATATCTCTCAGATCCAACCGAACAAGAGATACGTGCTGGAAGTGGAGATTCTCGACGTGGCTGGCCACCCAGTCCTACTCGTCGAGGCCGAGCCGGCATCGGTCACGGTAAGCCCTGCCGTTATGGCTGCTCCGCAGCAGGCAAGAGTGCTTGTCAGACAGGTTCTGGACGGTCAGCCTGCGGTGGGGTACGAGGTCGTGAGGCTGGAGGTTCAGCCGAATCAGCTGCTGCTCACCGGATCGAGCAGAGATATCGGCGGGCTCGGCACAGCGATCGACACCGAGACGATCAACATCGAGGGCCTGCGAGCGACACGGCAGTTCAGAG
>JALGXY010000414.1 GCA_029824495.1 Fimbriimonadia bacterium | reverse complement strand
GTGCTCTCAGCCGTGATCTGGCTTCCCATGCTCTTTGGAAGCGATTCGCTCTACACCTGGAGCAACGCTATGTTCTCGGAAGCCCATCCCGAGAATCCGGTGCATTCAGCCCATCACTTGATTCACGAGAAGACCGGTTATCTCAATCCGGCTTTCTTCGCGATCCGCATTGTTCTCTACTTCGCAGTATGGATCGGCCTCAGTCGTTTCTTCTTTAAGCTTTCTACCGCTCAAGATGAAACTGGCGATGAGGCACTGACGGCCAAGATGAAAAAGGTCTCTGCTCCGGCGATGATCGTTTTCGCCTTCTCGGTCGCCTTTGCTGGCTTCGATCTCTTGATGTCCATCGAGCCGGAGTGGTTCTCCACCATGTTCGGTGTCTACTAGGCCCTGCAGCGCTCAGGTCGGATCGCTCACTCTGTGACGGTGGAGCACTACCACGACGTCGGTAAATTGCTCTTTGCTTTCGTGTTCTTCTGGGGATACGTGGCCTTCTCGCAGTTCATGCTGATTTGGGCAGCCAATATTCCCGAGGAAACTGGCTACTTCATGAAGCGCTGGTTTTCACCACCTGGGGAAATTGGACGCTGGGGCATCGTCACCATCTGCCTCCTGATGTTCCACTTCATCGTCCCCTTCATCATCTTGATGTCTCGTCACACGAAGAGGCGCTTGCAAGCACTCGCTGCTTTTGCCGCGTGGATGCTCATCTGGCGATGCCGGCATTGAACAATCACCGTGAGCTTGGGGCAGAAACCAGTCCCGTCTTCCGCATGCTCGCGCTCGATGTAGTTGTGCTTCTCGGAATGGCTCTGCTGTTCATGGGAGCGGTGGCTTCGAGCCTGGCGAAGGTCAATCTAATTCCGGTCAAAGACCCGGGCCTCAAAGAGTGCCTGCGCTTTGAGAATCAGTAGAGGCAATCCATGAGTGATTTTCCAGTCAAGGCAGAAGACAAGGTCAACGTCTTTGGTGTGATCCTGGTTGGGGCGGCTTCAGCCGCTCTAACGTGGGCCTCGGTGGTGGCACTTCAGGCTTACTATCAGTCGAGCTATCAGGAAGTGCAGGACACTCGAAATGCTGAGCGTATGTCGGACGAAGTCCGAACTCTCAAGTCTAAGCAACTTGGTGCTCTGAACGAGCAGGTCTACGCCGACGCGAACAAGGGAAAACTCAAGCGCTTGCCGATAGACCAGGCCATGAAGGTTGTGGTTCGCGACGCGCAAGAAGGGGCTGATTCGCTAGTTCCCTTCGTGGGCCTGCACAACGTACCGACGGTTCCAGCTGTGCCCGGGCGGCCTTCGGACAATCCGGCAGCCGATCCTAATGCGCCGGCCGATCCAAACGCTCCAGCGGATCCAAACGCTCCAGCGGATCCAAACGCCCCAGCGGATCCGAACGCGCCGGCTGACCCAGGCGCTGCTGCTCCCGCAAATCCACCGGCTCCAGCTGCTCAGCCGCCAGCCGCTCAGCCGCCAGCCGCTCAGCCGCCAGCCGCCCAGCCGCCAGCCGCTCAGCCGAGGTAGTCCTTGAATCTTCGCGTCACCATATTCTCAATTCTGCTGCTCATGGGAGTTTCTCTTGGGAGCGGAGTCCTGCGGGCGCAGATTCAGAAGACGCCGCAGGAACTAGAGAATGTCGAGGTGCGCGAGAAGCTAGGAACAACCTTGCCGAAGGACCTCGAGTTCCGCGATGAGACCGGGGCTCCGGTGAAAATAGGGGACTACTTTGGCAAAGAGACAACTCCGGTAATTTTGACGTTCAACTACTCGAACTGTCTGATGCTTTGCAGCGTTCAGCTCGGGGGACTCCTCGATGCGATGCTCGAAATGGAGTCGACGGTTGGCAAAGACTTTCGAATTATCACAGTGAGTCTCGATCCCGCAGAGACCCATCGCAAGGCGATGGATACGAAGGTGCACTATCTTGAGCGCTACAACCGGCCAGAAGAGGCTGATGCAGGATGGCACTTTCTGACCGGGGATGCAGAGAGCATTAGAGCACTCGCTGATTCGGTTGGATTTCAGTATCGGTACCACGAGAAAGAGTACCTTCATCCGGCGGTGCTAATGCCCGTTAGTCCAGCTGGTGTGGTCTCGGGCTATGTTTACGGAGTCAAGTTCGAGACATCCGAGCTTGAGCGAGTTCTAAAAGTGGCGGCTGTCGGGGGTACCTCCGAAGCCGCGCAGAAGTTCCTTCTCGCCTGCTACCATTACGAGAAGCCAGAAGGCAACGGCGCCACAGCCGTGAGCCTGATGCGCTACGGTGGTTTGGCATTTGTCGTTTGCCTGTTCACCTTGTTCGGAATCTTGTGGTTCCGACGATCGAGGGCAGGCGTGTCCCACGTTACAGGGAGTAACTGAGTACGATGTTCCAGAAACTGACCAAGATCTGG
>JALGXY010000413.1 GCA_029824495.1 Fimbriimonadia bacterium | reverse complement strand
AAGACGAGGCGGCTGCCCCTGCCGCGCGGCACGATGGTCTGGCTCGAGAAGTGGCTGAAGGAGGGCCGCGATCTGGCTGCAAATCCTGGGACTGCAGAAGTGCTCTGTGGCGCAAAGGGCCGCCGGCTCAACCGGTCTGCTGCCTACGAAAGGCTGCAGCACTACAAGGCGCTGGCTCGGATCGACAGGGAGGTCAGCCCGCACATTCTAAGGCACACCTACGCGGTGCATCTGCTGCGTGGCGGCGCTGATCTGAGAGCCCTGCAGGAGCTGCTGGGTCACGAGTCGATCGCGACGACGCAGGTCTACACTCAGCTCGATTTGGAGCAGACCGCTGAGGTCTATCGCAAAGCCCACCCGAGGGGCTAAGGAAGCGGCGCCGAGGGTGTTGGGTCGAGGTCCATTCCGGAGGATTCACCCATCGCAAACCTGAGCGAGCCGACGATTCCGATCATGGCTGCATTGTCGGTGCAGAGCGAAAAATCTGGTGTGTAGAAGCTGATCCCTTCTCGGTTGCAGGATGTCTTTAAACCCTCTCTGAGAGCCTGGTTGGCTGCAACGCCGCCGACCAGAGCGAGCGCGGACGCATCTAGTTTCTCGGCCGCTGCCATCGCCTTTTTGATCAGGACCTCAACGATCGCGGCCTGAAGCGAGGCTGCCGCGTCTTCACGGTTGAGATTGTCGCCTTCGAGTTCAACGAGCCGCAGCATCGCTGTCTTGAGGCCGCTGAAGCTGAAATTGAGAGGGTCTTTGACCAGTCCTCGCGGCAGCTTGTAGCGCTTTGGGTTGCCGCACTTGGCCAGCTCTTGAACCGCATAGCCGCCGGGATAGCCGAGTCCCAAAAGACGGGCACCCTTGTCAAATGCCTCGCCGGCTGCATCGTCGAGCGTCTGCCCGACCATGCGGTAGCTGCCTGGCTCTTCCACCCAGACCAGCTCCGTATGCCCCCCGGAGACCACCAGGCTGAGCAGAGGAAACTGGGGCATCGGTTCACCATTAAGATCGGCACAGACTGAGAGGAGGTGACCTTCGAGATGGTGCACGCCGATAAGAGGGCAATTCCAGGCCAGCGAGAGGCCTTTTGCTGCTGTGACACCGACGGAGAGTGCTCCGACAAGCCCTGGTCGATTGGTGACCGCGATCCCGGCGATTTCGGGGCGTCCAGCCTTCTCTAATGCTTCGTCGACGACGGGGATTACAGCTTCGATGTGAGCCCGTGCGGCGGCTTCTGGAACGACTCCACCCCAACGGCTGTGAAGCTCAGCCTGACTCGCCACAACCGATGAGATGATCCTGCGCCCATGGATGACGGCAGCGCTCGTCTCATCACAGCTCGATTCAAGAGCCAGGATCGGGGCGTCAAGGAATTGCATGAAGCGAGAGGAGTTTAGCTCAGGCAAGAATTATTCTGGATCAGTAAACTGGGCCTTAATGTCGAAGCCTTCTCTCACGGTCGGTCTGGTTGGATATCAGTTCATGGGCAAAGCGCACAGCAATGCCTATCGCCAGGTCAATAGGTTCTTTGATCTTCCGATGAATGTCCGCATGAAGACGATCTGCGGCAGGACAGAGGACAAGGTCAAGGCGGCAGCGGATACGTTTGGATGGGAGGGATATGTCACCGACTATCACGAAATGCTGGCCGACCCGGAAATCGATGTCATTGACGTTGCTACGCCCGGGAACAGTCACTGCCAAATCGTCTGCGATGCGGCGGCTGCCGGCAAAACGATCTTCTGTGAAAAGCCGATCGGCAACACGTTGGAAGAGGCCGAGATGATGCACGCTGCAGTGATGACTGCAGGAGTTAAGCATGGGGTGTTTCACAACTATCGAAAGATCCCTGCTGTCGCCCTCATGAAGCAGATGATCGATTCGGGCGACCTGGGCGAGATTCATCATGTCCGGGCGGTCTATCTGCAGGATTGGATTGCAGATCCACAGTTTCCGCTTGTCTGGCGGCTCGACAAGAGCGTTGCTGGCAGCGGCTCACACGGCGATTTGAATTCCCACTTGATTGACATGGCCCGATTCCTGGTCGGTGAGTTTGAAGAGGTTTCGGGGCACATGCACACCTTCGTAAAGCAGCGCCCGATCGCTGGCGAAATTGACGACAAGATGGGTGCAGCGGCCAGCTCAGAGATGGGTGATGTGACGGTTGATGACGCAGTTCTTGTGCTCGCTAAGTTTAGAAGTGGAGCAGTCGGCACCTTTGAAGCCACGCGGTTTGCGTATGGCCACAAGAACCATGCGAAGATCGAAATCAACGGCTCCAAGGGCTCGGTGATCTTCAACGTCGAGAGGATGAACGAGCTCGAGTACTTCAACGCCGAAGACCCGGAAGGGCGGCAGGGTTTCCGCACGATTCAGACCACCGAAGCGGCCCATCCGTACGCAGGTCAGTACTGGCCCCCGGGGCACATTATCGGCTACGAGCAGACATTCATGAACTGGGTCGCAGATGCTGTCGAGAAGTCCTCAGAAACCCGCAAATGGATCAGTCTTTGAACATTTGTGAAACTGCCTGCAAATCTGTCCGTCTGTACCGTTGTCTGGCGAGCTCAAATTGAACTGAGAGGATGCTGCCGGGCCTTTGAGTCCGGAAATCAGGAAGATTTGGCATCAATCTGCCATAATTAAAAGCAGCCAGGAGGCCACATATGCGGAGGAGACCGTTACTGCACATTGCATTTGCAGCGCTCCTGTCGTTGAGCGTAGCGACAGCGGCTCAATCTCCTGCGCCCTCAGGCAGCTCCAATTCCGTGGTCGGTCAGCTGATCGAGACGGGCGGAAAAATCTCCTTTGAACAGATCGTTCTGCAGAACGGCATGCTCTCTGCGCCGCTGCAGTATGGAGCGGTCAAGGCCCGATCGGAGAACATCTCGCTCGGCGGTCGACTCCTGATCCGAGACAAAGATTATTCGATCGATTACGCCGCAGGCACCATCTATCTGCGTGTGCCGTTCAAGCCTGGCGACTCGCTCCGCGTGACCTATCGGTACGACCCAGCGAAAGGCGCCAAGGGCACCTTTGGCGTTGGCGGCGATCAGTCTTCGGTCAATGGCTACACCTTCACCTTTGCGCCGGGTACGAAAGCGATCGTTGGTCTCGGGCTGACAGAACGAGTCGGCGACGGTTCGGTCATCTCATCAAACGTTTTTGGCCTCAACAACAGCTTTGGCTTCATGGGCGGCAAGCTCAGCGGCCTGCTGATGATCGACAATCGCACCAAGTCGGAGAACCGTAATCTGTTTACGGGCGCTGTCGGCAAAGCGAAGGTTGATGAAGGGCAGGGCTCAGCCATCCTTCAGAATTTCGCATCCAGCTTCATGGGTGGGTCAATCTCTGGCTACTACCAGTCGATCGATCAGAAGTTTGCTGGATTCCGGTCGTTCACGAATGCTGGGTACACGAATGCTCAGGTTGCTCAGCTTCGCCGCGAACGAGGCCTGAAACGAACAGGATTCAATTTTGAGGGTTTGCAGGTTGGCGCTGCCAACTTCAGCAGCAAAGTCGACACGATCGGCGACGACGCTGGCGCGATTACCGAGCGCTCGCTTGGAGGGCAGATTGGCGGCTTCAACTTCAACTGGTCTTCTGCCGAGGTTGATCAGGGCTTCAAACGATTTAAGGACGTCGACCCTAAGAACTGGAAACAGCTTCAGAAGGAGAAGGGGCTCGATCGTCAGAGTCTCGTAGCTGGACTTGGGTTCAGCGGCGGCAAGCTTTCATTCAGCCAGAACAGCGTCAACTCAAATGCAGGCTCGATCCAGAGACGAGCAATCGGCATCGACTCCAAGATCGCCAAGATCAGCTACACCGATCAGGGGATGGATGATGGGTTCAGCCGATTCAACGATCTTAGAAGCCAGGACGGCTGGAATGGCAAGCAGCTTCGCAAAGAAGCAGGCCTCTCCCGACGGGCGTTCAGCCTGTCTTCAGACGCCATTTCAGGCACCGGACTCAATTTCAATTCAAGCACGATCAGCAGCGACGACGGCAGCTTCGGCTCAATCGACGCTTCTGTCAAGTCTGGCGACCTGTCAATTCAGCACTCTTCGCGAAACGTAGACGAAGGATTTGACCGGCTCTCGCACATCGGTGGAGAGGCTGGCAGCCATGTCAACTCGATCATCAGCATGTACGGCGAGGGCCTGAAAGCTCACAAATCCGACATGGGCGGCTTTTTCGGCAGCAGCGGACTCGACCGTTCGCTGTGGAAGCTCGGCTATGACCTGAACGGCGCAAAGTTTGGCTACCAGGTCCTTAAGATCGACGCAGAAGAGAGCGGCCTGGAGAAGAGCTCCTACTCTCTGACAGCAAAGAATTACGGCATCAACTACTCAGACCAGGGCTCAGACTCAGGGTTCAACGAGATTCGAAACCTGATGCACACTGAGCGGCTGCAGGTCGGCACGCTCCCTGGACTGAGCAAGCAGAACTTCAGCGCCTGGACCAACCTCGGCAGCGGCAAAAAGCTCGCCTTCGATTTCATGGACGCTGACGGGGTCACCGGCGGCGCCTCCCGACAGTCGATCGACTACAAAGGCTCTGGGCTCGATATCAACCTTGCCAGGAGAAGCGTCGACGATACATTTATCGATGTCGGGCAGATGGTCGATCCTGAAAAACGACTGCTGCAGACCCTGATCGGCAAAGATATGACCGAAGGTCGAGTCAAGTGGAGCCTCGCTCCTAATATGAAGATCGACTCAAGGATGTTCAGCATCAAGGATTTTGATGGCGGCTTTGGCGAGCTGTTCCAGAGCAAGCTGCTCTGGTCACCAGACGGCAAGACAAATATTGAGGCGCTCACGTTCTCGCACCAGGAGGGTGAGTTCGATGACCCGTCGATCGATCAGGCACACGATGTTCTTAAGCTCAGCCGAAACTTCGGTCAGTTCGGAAAGGTCACGCTGACGAACGACCGTAAAGAGTTCGACGGCTCCGAGGAGACTCGACCAGACTCAGATACGAAATCGGTTGTTTATGAGACCAACCTCTCAAGCACGACCGGGATTCGCAGCGAAAAGAGTGACACGAGCTACGAAGATGGCAAGTCTGAGCGCACCATGGCTCATACGATCAGCACAGCCGTGTCGAAGAGAGCTGGCGTCAGCCTCACCAACATTCAGGTGACAGGCGATGCTCGGGCTGATGAGAACAAGCGCGAGTACGGCTTCTGGATGGACTTTGGCGGCGGAGTCAAACTCAGCTACGGACTCAACCGCAAACTCAAAGAAGATTCGAACGGAACCCTTCAGTCGAAGGCCACATTGACCGGCGGAACCGTGCAGGATGTCAAGTTTGATACGGTCAGCTATCAGCACGATCGCTGGGACAACTCACGCGATCGGCATCTGGGCAAACTGAGCCTCGCCAGCGCGCGACCGCTCGACTGGGGCTTCATCCAAAACGTTCAGTTCAATTTCACAGCAGACACCAACCGTGACAAGTATCTGTGGCGTCGAGAGATCCAGAACTACGGCATGAGCGGCACGAAAGGCGATTTCGGATTCGGCTTCGTCTATCACAGCCAGGTGGCACCTTCCGGCGAACGAGCCATCGATCGCACATTCACTCTGGCGACCGACAAAGACAACAAGGATCCGGTCCGGGCGACCCTAAAGTACGGCGTGAGAACCATGCCGGATGACAAAGACTACGCCATCCGCGACTACACCCTGCTGTATCAGCCGAACAAAGAATTCAACCTGAAGCACACGGTCAGCACAAACGCTCTTAAAGCGCAGAAGAACGTGCTGCTTGGCACCATCGCCACCCCGCTGAGAACCAACCTTTGGCAGCTCGATTACGTGGGCAACAAGAAGACCAAATCTGGTCTCTTCTGGCGAGAAGATCTCAACGATCACAACAAGTTTTTGAAGAGAGAAGCCGGCGTCAAGATCACGCTGTTTGCCGATAATCCCTCACCCCTGAACCTGACTTACGGGCTGGCTCAGACAGATTCGTTCGGCAATCGCCGCACGATGCACCGCTTCAGCTTGAACTTCACCCAGCGCCCTGGCCCCAACCAGAGCCTGTCATTCGGCCTGTCCAACCTCAACTGGGAGCACGGACGACCTGACAAGTATCAGGTGAACAACTGGAATCTGCGGCTCGACTACAGCGTCCGGTTCTAAGAGCCGAATCTGAAGTCTCGAACAGCGCCCGAGCCGGTGCTGCTCTCATCGATCAGCCTGAGCGCCAGGACCTTGCCCTTCAATCGCGTCAGATCCCATTCGATGAACGTCGGCTCTGCGGGAGAAGACTCGGTCTGCATGTGTACACCGCCACCCAACACTTCGTACAGTTCGATCCGACAGCCTTCTGCTCCTGTAAAGGTGAAGCTGAGACTGCCTTGGTGGACAAAAAAGGGAAGTGTGGAGATCGCACCACGAAACTCAGGACGGATGTTTCCTGATCCGTCGTCGCCCGTGTGGAGCCACTCGGAGCCGGATGCATCCCGGTGACCCGTGTATGGGTAGTCGGCAAGATCGCCTGAGCGGATCCACCCACGCGGGGCAATCGTGTCGAGCGCGAGCGGCGGATCGAAATCTGCGTAGACCGGGCCAAATGAGGCTGACTCCTGGCCAACAGTGCCCTCAAACTTGACGGATTGGTTCATCTGCTCCTGGCTGATCTTCGCCTCGAAGCCCTGAAGGCCGAGCTCCGCTGGGACGCGCGTGCCATCTTCGAAGGTGAACACCCCGAAGACCTCTGCACCCTGCTCGAGCCGCAGTGAGCCGCCGGGTATCGCCTCCAGAGTCGGCTCTCCGTCGCGCATCGTTGGCCGGATGCTGCGGATCGCAAACACCACGTCTGGAATTGTCAGCTCCTTTGGATCGCCCAGTGAAGGCGATTCGAAGTTGCCGATATAGGGCACTGGGTTGGCGGCGAGCAGACTGATGATCCGGCCTCTGCTGTCCGTTCTGACACCGTCGATGCCAGCTGACCAGCCGGCCGAGCTCTGATAGGCCAAGGCGAAGGCATCATTCGATCGCCACATCGTGGCCAAGAGCGGCCCTGCACCAGCGGAGAATCCTGCGGTGGGTGCAAACCGGTCTGAGAGGTCGAGTCCAAATCCTGCGCTCATCCAGCTGTAGCCGACCTCTTTGGGCAGCAGGATGCCGTTAGTGCCTCCTACGGGTGTCCAGATAAGGCCGGCGCCAGATCTCAAGAGAGCGGCGCCGCGCTCAAACATGACCCTGTCTTCGAGCTTCGCCGCAATCTTCATGATGTCTGCAGCATCTGCAGAGGCAGCGGCCTGCACGATCGTCTGGTCGCCTGGTCCCATGCCACCAAGGGCTGGGAAGGAAGGCCGGTGGGGCATATCCCAGACAGCCTGTTTCAGCAGGTAGTCGTCGATGAGGACCTTGGCGATTGCGGGGAACTGGTCAGCAAGGACCACTGCAGTGTCGACGGGGTCGGTCTCCAGCTCTGCTCTGTTTGACAGAATGGCGTTCACCAGCCCAGTCAGCCGTGATGACGCCGACTTGGCCCGCAGCTTCAGGTCCTCATCCATGAGTGGAGATCGGCTCAGCTCCTCGAGGAACCGGTGCGATCTCGCGCTGAGTGCCGCGTCGACGGATCCCTCTTCATCGGTCAGATCGATCAGTCGGTTCGCGAGCTTCTTGATCTGAAACACGGCTCGAGCTTTATGCTCGTACTCGTGAGAATCGCGTACAAATCGG
>JALGXY010000412.1 GCA_029824495.1 Fimbriimonadia bacterium | reverse complement strand
GTTCCTCGTCAATCGAGACTATTCATTGCCGAGCTGGGTGAACAGCAACACACTTGTGTTTGCGACCAGCTATTCAGGCAACACCGAAGAGACTTTAGCGGCCTATGATCAGGCCAAGGCGCTCGGCTGCCAGATCGTGATTGTCACATCTGGCGGCAAGCTTGCCGACCTCGGAGCAGCGGACGGCTATCCCGTTATCCGGATTCCGGCCGGCCAGCCGCCCCGCACTGCGATGGGCTTCCTGATGATGCCCGTACTCGAGGCTGCAGTCAGGATGGGGCTGCTGCCCTCGCAGAATTACCAGGCTCTGAATTCGTGCCTCGAAGAGGCTGTGAAGCTCTGGGCGATCGAGGTTCAGGGCGACAAGAATCCAGCCAAGGTGATGGCAAAGGCGATGTTTAATAAGCCTGTCGTCGTCTATGGTCTCGGATCGTGGCAGGGAGCGGCAGCAAGCAGGTGGAAAGGCCAGATCTGCGAGAACGCCAAAGCGATGTGTTTCGCGCACACCTATCCGGAGCTGTGTCACAACGAGCTGCTCGGCTGGGTCAATGCTGACAAGCAGTCACCCAACGGCTGGGCTCTTGTCACTCTTCGCTCTGGCGACGAGATTCCGAAGATGGCTGCAAGAGGCGCAATTGTTCCTGAGCTGATTCAGGAGCAGGCGACCAACATCTTTGCAGACTGCATCGGTGACACTCTTCTTGAGAAGATGCTGACTCTGACACTGCTGGGCGACTTTGTCTCGCTCTATCTAGCCGCAATGTATGAGGTCGATCCGGAAAACATCGACTACATCAATGTGCTCAAGGCTAAGCTGGCTGACGTGCCTTTCTAAAGCGCCCTGCTAGATCTTCGACCGTGATCTCGTCAAAGCTGTCGATCACTTCGTCGGCCTCAGAAAAGTCCATCGACTCCGTGATCCTCGATGGTACAGCCACACAGTAGAGCCCTGCAGTGACTGCCGCAACAGTGCCGCTGTTGGAGTCCTCAAAAGCGATCGCCTCCTCCGGATCCACGTTCAGCTCCGAGCAGGCCGCCAGGTAGCTGTACGGCGCCGGCTTGGCCTGTATCACCCGGTCTCTGGTCCAGATCACCTCGAATCGGTCACGCAGACCGATGATCTTGAGGTGTTCATCAACCCATTCAACGGTGCTGTTCGACGCAATCCCAAACGGGATCGATGCTGCTTCGAGCTGATCAAGGATTGCCGGGACGCCTGGTCGAAAGGTCAGCTCCGGCATCATGCCCACCAGCCTCTTCCGCCGTCTCTTCAGCACGGATTCCTGGTCCACTGAGCGGCCAAGAAGCGATTCCAGGTGATCGAGCGGATTCCAGACCCCTGGAGCCTGGCCGACGCATTTGATCCAGTCTGAAAGGAGAAGAGTCTGGTCGAATAGACCAAACTCTTCTGCCCAGCTTTCAAACTCGGGCGTCTCTGTATCTGCAATCAGACCGTCAAAATCAAAGACGGCTGCGGCGAATCCTATTGATTTACCTCTTTTGCTTTTTCGATATCGAGCTGCAGCGGCAGCTTCACCCAGAAGGTGGAGCCGACGCCGACTTCAGATTCGACCCAGATCTTGCCCAGGTGAACCTGTTCGACCAGGTGCTGGACCAAGAAGAGGCCGAGGCCGGTGCCGTAGATTCTTCGGTTGTCCTCGTTGTTGACCCGATGGAACTTCTGGAAAACTTTTCCAAGATGATCTTTGGGGATGCCAAGACCTTGGTCTTCAACACCGAGCCTCAGGAAGAGCGGATCGTCGTCGATTCGGGCATGAAGAATGATATCTCCACCACCAGGCGAGTACTTGATCGCATTGTTCAAGAGGTTGGTCAGGATCTGGTCAACCTTGTCCTCGTCGCCAATCAGAGTCTCAGGGATGTTGTCCTGAGCATCGAGGTACAGCGAATGCTTGTCGGTCGACTGCTTCTGAATAACCAGAACCTTCTCAAGCAGCGGTCGCAGCTGGAACTGTGAGTAGTTCGGTGCAAGGCTTTCGTTGGCCTCGATTCGAGCTGTGTTCAGCAGATCGTCGATCAGGCGCCGAAGTCGATCACATTCCTGGTCGATGATCGTGTGGAACTCCGTCTGCTCCTCTTTCGAGAATCCATCGTCCATCAGCAGGGTGCTGACGAAGCCTTTGATCGCAGTCAATGGTGTTCGCAGCTCGTGTGAAGCCATCGCGACAAACGCGCTCTTCATCCGATCGAGGTTTTTCTGCTCGGTCAGATCATTGAAGATCATCACGTAGCCAAGGGTTCGGCCGTCTTCATTTCTGACCGAGGCGCCCTGGACGCTGTAGATGCGCTCCTGACCGCCGATTACTTTCGTCAGTTCGATCGGGACAGGCTCCTTGCCGTCCAGCCCAGCCAGGATCATCTCATCGACCTGCTCGTCCTGAATCGACTCAGCAGCAACGGTGCCTACGACATCCTTGGGAAGGTCGAACATGGCTCGAGCCATCGCGTTGATCTGGTTGACCTTGCCCTCTGGCGAAACGAGCATGAGACCCGAAGTGAGCGACTCGAATGTCTGAAGGAGCTCCTCTTTCTCTTTCTGAAGCTCTCGGTAGAGCTCAAGGTTTGAGATGATGGAGCCGACGTTTCGTGCCATGCGCTCAAGCAGGCGAACATCCTCATCGTTAAAGTCTTCGCCATGACGCTTGTTCATAGCGTGAAGAACACCGATTGAGGTGCGCTCGACAACACGGTTCTCTTCGTCTCGCCTCTCAAGAATCAACGGAACAGCGATGCCGTTCTGCACCTTGAGCATTGAGACCATATCCTTCTTGGTTCGAGGATCGGTTTCTGCGTTGTGATAGACACACGGCTCACCGTCTCGGAATACCTGGCCTGAAACACCGTGTGTGGCTCGCACCTTGAACTTCTTCAGGGTTGCTGGATCGACTCCGTAAGCAGGTTCGATGCCGCGCAGCTCGCCGTCTTCTTGATCGAAGAACATGACCACGACAGTGCCGGCCTGCAGAATCATGGCGATTCGCTGAACCAGTCGTTTGAGGGTCGAAGTGCCGTCTACGATGACGGGAATCTCAGCGTTGGCGTCCGGTTCGTCGGGCGAAGGGGCCGCTGGGCTGCCTGAGCCCTTTTCTTTCTTCGATTGAGTCTTCAGCTCTGAGAGCTGAGCTTCAAGATCGCTGATCTTCTTTTTGATGTCGTCTGGAGTTCCCATCAGATCGTTTCAAGTCGGCTCAAAAAATTTGATTCATACAAGTGCTGTCTGAACCTGAACCGACGCGCAGAATACCTTGTTGGACTTCCCATCCCAGGGATTGTTTCGATTCTCTTGCTGAACCAGCGAAACCCCGAGGATTGCCTATAATAAGACAATGTCCGCGGAGCTGCACGAACTGCCTCTCTATCCTCTCAATACCGTGCTGTTTCCCCATGCGAAACTGATGATCCACGTTGCCGATGAGCAGCAGGCGAAAATGGTGGCTGAATGCCAAAGGGAAAGCCGTCGATTTGGTGTCGTTTTAAGACGGGAAGAGCAGGGCGTGGCGATCGGCGACACCTACCTGGTCGGCACTCTTGCTGAGGTGCTTAACATCGAGCATCATCCAGACGGTCAGATCGGAGCAACGATCCGTGGCGGCTCGCGATTCAGAGTTCGCAGATTTGAAGACAGCCAGACGATTCTCACCGGGCGAGTAGAGCCTGTCAGTGAAGTGCTTCCTGAAGAGTCTCCGAGAGGCTGGGCGCTTTCCAGCCGGGCAAAAGAGGCAGCGGAGAATTATATTCAGAGCTGTTTCTCTGGCCTCGACCTTAAGGTCTCTGGCATCAAGCTGCCCAGCGACCCATTTACACTTTCGTTTCTGGTGGCCGGGCTCTTGAACGTCGATTCGCGACGCAAGCAGCTTCTGCTCGAAACGACCGATACGCTCGAACGACTCGCTGAGATGATCCCTCTGCTCGAAGAGCAGACCATGACCGGGTCAGAATCGAGCGCAACTCGGGCCAGCGCGGCAGAACTGCTGCGCGATGTCAGCTCGAACTGAGGGTCAGATTGACTCCGATTGGTGCGTGGTCCGAAGCGACCGGCTCGTCGCCGATCCAGGCATTGTTCCAGCTCCATCGATTCGCTGGCCGCACAAAGATGTAGTCGATCTGACGATCCGGCTTTTCCGAAGGGTAGGTCGGGCCAACGACTGTGCTGGTCCAGTGATCGAACCAATCACCCCACGCCTCGGTTTCGGGGCGCATGTTGAAATCGCCCATCACGATCGCAGGTTCATCCCCAGCCATTTCATCGATCAGTTTGGAAAGGGCTTTGACCTGCAGTCCCCGAACCGAATCACTCGTGTGATCGAGGTGGGTGGTGAAGACCCAAAAACGAAGCCCGTCGAGTTCGATTTTCGCGCAGGCCGCTGAACGGGGCTCTTTGCCGGCAGGAGCCGGCAGTTTGATTCCGCCAGATTGGAGGACTGTGCCGCCTGCAAGCAGGCCTTCGCCGTACTGGCCGCCATCATAAGGCATCGCTTCGGCAAAGATCGACTTCATTCCCGCAAGCCGTCCGAGCTCATCTGATTCTTTGAGCCCGCCAGAGCGGCCGGTGTCCTGATCGACCTCCTGCAGCCCGACAACGGTGGGGTTTCGACCGGAATAGACCTTGGCGATCCGTGGAAGGTCGATCACGCCATCGCTGCCGCGACCATGGTGAATGTTGTACGAAACGACGGAGATCGAAGCGGTGGTTGGGCTCATGATCAACCCAGCAGCCAATGCAGCCAGCATAGGTTGAGTCTACTCAAACGCGGGCCGGAAGTCGAAGATCCCAGATGCGCAGAACCTTGTCCAGACCGCCGGTGATCATCTGAGATCCGTCCGGGCTGAATCCGATCGTGGAGATCGGCTGGTGAGAGGCTTCGATTCGGCCGTGGCCGATGCCGTGCTGGACGTTCCAAAGCCCTACGCTGCCCTGTCGGCAGACGCTGGCCAGAAGCCAGCCGCCAGGATGAAACGCCAGGTCTTCGATCGGCTTGTTGTGACCGAAGAAGGTCTGCCTCAGCTCCATGTCCTTCATCGAGAAGACACGGATCGAAAGGTCGACGCCCGCTGCAGCGAGGAACTGACCGTCATCGCTGAAGGTCAGCGAGTTGACAGCGCTTCGAATTCTCTCAATCGTATGGAGACAGCGGCCGGTCGCTCCACACCAGATCTTGACCGTCGCGTCGGCGCTGCCCGTAGCCAGGAAAGAACCATCCGGCGACCAGGCGACCGAGGTGACCGACTCATCATGCTCGCTGCCCTGCCAGCGCACCTGGCCCGATTCCGTGCTGACAACACGAATCGAGTTGCTGACATGACCAAGCGCAAGGCTCTGTCCGTCTGGAGAAGCCGCGAGGCAGACAATCCACTCTTTTGGAGTCTTTCGCCAAGATCGAGGACGCCCTTCGTGGACCCGCCAACAGGTGAGTGACTGCTCTGTAGAGCCGGCTGCGATCAACAGCCCTTTCGGGGCGGCCTGAATCGTGCTGACAACGCCGCCTTCGAGCTTGCGTCGGCTCTCAACCTCTTGTGTTCCGCGACCCCACCAGAGGATCTCGTTGTCGAACGAGCTGGTGATCAGGCGTCCGGTCCGTCTGTCGTGGGCAATGCCATAGACCGGTGTTCGGTGATCGGTATGTCGGAAGAGAACACGGGCTCTTACAGAGTCGGGTGCGCTTGAATCCTGCTTGACCTGCTCAGGTTCAGAAAACGGTGAGTTGCCGATCGACGCGTCATATTCCATGCGGCGGACCGGGTCGATCAAGACCTCGAAGGCGATGTTGATCTGCGCCATGCGCTCGTGCGCGGCAGGGTCCGGACTGACGTCTGGGTGATAGGCTCGGGCCAGCTTTCTGTAAGCGGCACGAACCTCTTCTGGTTGGGATTGAGGGATTACCCCGAGGACGTCGTAGTGAGTCGGCAAGGCTACGCTGAATTATGGAGAATCGAACGATCCTGCCTGAGCCTTTCGGCATCGTTCAGAATGGCTGAAGCACACCGCACGAGAACCACATTGTCACAGCCTCAACAAGACCTGCCCCTTTCGGGCCTCGCCGCTCATCGCTGGACCTACCAAGGACCGGGCTGGCAGGAGTGGCTCTACAGCTTTGCAGTGACAGGCCTGACCGCGTCGACCATCATCTCGATGTCTCGGCCGCAAGGTGTCTACTCGGCAATGGGCTACTACTACAAAGAGCCGAACGTTCTATTGATCCAAAAATTTGGGATCGCGATCAATGCCCTGGTTCTGCTGGCCGTGGTCGCCTGGATCATTCGTTGGCGCAAGAAAGTGCCCTGGTCATGGGTGCCGTCTGCATTGGCTGCCGCGGGCATCGGTCTGATCTGGTGGGAGCTGACCCTGGCGATAGAGGCAGTCGCTGCCGGTCCGTACACTTTGAGCGGTCTGCCGAACAGCCCGATTCACAGTGCAGGCACGATCGGTGTGATGGTGCACATCGCCTATCTCGTGATCAAAATGCCCCTCGGGAAGATTAAGACCGGTTGGAAGGCGCTGATCAAGCTAAGCTTATTGGCAGCAGCATGGCCGGTCCAGCAGATGATATGGGAATCCCTCAAGAACAGCCCCTCATGAAAAAGTCCAAGATGCCGCGCTGGTCGATCTTTGTCATCGTCAGCTTTTTCTTCTTCACTCCTGCCGTCGGCACCTGGTGGTTCTGGCAGGACATGCACAAGAAAATCCGTGCTGATGCCCTGCCTCATGCGGAGAGCATTGCGGAGACAGTGATGACCTCATGGGATGAAGAGGAGCTGAGAACGCTCTCTAGCGGACCGTTTCACAAGAACTTCGACTTCAGCAAGCTGGCAGCGTGGAGCGATGAGCTCGGCGAGCTCAAGAGCCTCGGCACGCTTGAGCCGCACGAATCTGGCCGCATGACGCGGAACGATCAGGCTCTGCAGTACACGGTTCTCAGCGGAACCCCAGAGTTTGAGAACGGCAAGGCCAAACTCCACCTGAAAATTGCACGCCTTTATCTAATTGAAGACTGGAAAGTGGAAGAGCTGAACGTCGAGCCCGTACAATCGGGCGAATGAAGGTCTATATCTCCGCCGATATCGAAGGCGTCACCGGCGTCGTCACCTGGGGCCAGGCTGGCGGCCCTCGATCTGAACATTACGACTGGGCGTTTGCTCGGCGGATGATGACCCACGATGTGAATGCCGCGATTCGCGGAGCCCGTGCGGCTGGTGCGTCTGAAATCCTGATCAAAGACTCGCACGGCGGCGGCAAAAATCTGCTGATCGATGAGCTTGAAACCGGCGTCGAGCTGGTCTCTGGTTCTGGTTCTGGCGAACTCGGCATGGTAGAAGGGGTCGATGGCGGCTTCGACTGCATGATGCTTGTCGGCTACCACGCGATGGCCGGCACGGCTTGCGGGATCATGGAGCACACGATTTCCGGCGCGGTCCACCGGTTCAGCATCAACGATATGCCGGCCGGCGAGATCGCGATGTCTGTCGCAGCCGCTGGCGAGTGTGGCGTTCCTCTGGTTCTGGTGTCGAGCGACCAGGCAGGCTGCGATGAGGCTGCTGCGCAGTTCCCGGGGATCAAGACGGCTGTTGTCAAGACCGGTTTGGGCCGCTATATGGGGCGGGTCAAGCATCCTTCAACCTCAGGCCCGATGATCGAGATGGCAGCGAGAGAAGCAGTCGGGTTGGCTGGCTCCTTGTCTCCCTGGGTGCCGTCGCTGCCGGTGAG
>JALGXY010000411.1 GCA_029824495.1 Fimbriimonadia bacterium | reverse complement strand
CCAATCGTCCGTAGACAAAACCTCCTTAAAAAAGTAGTCGCCGTACTCCGGATCGAGCCGCAGGTGGTCAGCGCCCTGATCCCAAAGCCAGGTCATCGGGTGTCCTTCGTAGATATAGAGTCTTCCGCCTGGCTTGAGGAGTCTCGCCACAGTTGACGCCCATGAATCGTAGTCCATGATCCAGCAGAGAGCACCGCGGCCTGTATAGACCAGGTCAGCAGTGCCGTCGAGCTCTGATGGCGTATCAAGGACGTCGCAGGCAAACCACTGAGCCGGTGCGCCCAGCGCATCGGACTTTCTTTCCGCACAGGCGATCATCCTCTCCGAGATATCGATACCGACCACCTCGTCAGCTCCTTGATTCCAGAGCGAGAGAGTATCGGTGCCGCCCGCGCACTGCAGATGAATGGCGCGTCGGCACCAGCTCTTAAGATCAGAAAGGAACTGCGATTCCGGCGGGCAGAAGTTCTTTCCGCCCTTCCTGAGAAACTCAATATCATCCTCGACAGCCTTCTCGTAGGCCGCCGCCGCAGCATTCCAGGCCTGCCGGTTTTCGCCATGCAGCTCACTGTTGTCCATTGACATGGATTATGAGGCCCTCTCTGGACTAGAATCAGGTTGAGGAAACAAGTGTCCGACACGATTGAAACCTTCTTGGAAGAGTCCCGCGTCTTCGAGCCGAGTGCCGAATTCAAGGCAGCGGCCAATGCATCTGACCCGAACATTTACGAAAAGGCAGAAGCTGATCCCGAAGGATGGTGGGTGTCCTGGGCAGAGACCCTGGACTGGAGTCAAAAGTGGCACACGGTTCTGGAATGGAACCAGCCGTTCGCCAAATGGTTTGTTGGAGGCAAACTCAACGCCTGCTACAACTGCGTCGACCGCCATGTCGTCTCAGGCAAGGGCGACAAGATCGCATTGATTGGTGAAGGTGAGCCGGGCGATGTTCGCAATTTCACCTATTCGCAGGTCAAAGACCGCGTTTCGCAGATCGCCAATGGACTGAAAGCGATCGGCATTGGCAAGGGCGACATCGTCGCTGTCTATATGCCGATGGGGCCAGAGCTGGCGATGACCATGCTCGCCTGTGCACGCATCGGCGCCCCTCACACTGTCATCTTTGGCGGCTTCACCGCTGAGTCGATCGCAGATCGCGCCAACAACTGCGGTGCCAAAGCGATTGTCACGTCTGACGGCACCTGGCGGCGAGGGAAGATCGTTGAGCTGAAGCGGATCGTCGATGAGGCGATGGAGCTCGGCTGCAGTACGGTCGATAAAGTTCTCGTGTTCGATCGGGTCGGCAAGCCCGGCACGATGACCAGCGGCATGGCCACCCCAGACTACAACGCCGGCACCTGGGTCGATGGGCGAGATGTGAAGGCAGCGGATGTCTGCGATACGGCCAGCACCGACTGCCCCTGCGAAGAGATGGATGCAGAAGACCTTCTGTTCATCCTCTATACATCAGGTTCGACCGGCAAGCCGAAAGGCATCATGCACACAACCGGCGGCTATCTGACCGGCACAACCGCGACCACCAAGCTCGTCTTCGACATGAAGGACGAAGATATCTACTGGTGTACGGCCGACTGCGGCTGGGTCACCGGCCACAGCTACATCGTCTACGGACCGATGTCGAACGGCTGTACTCAGGTGATGTACGAGGGTGCACCTGATGCCCAGGGCAAGGATCGGTTCTGGAAGATCATCGAAAAGCACAAGGTTTCGATTCTCTACACAGCACCGACTGCGATTCGTACCTTTATGAAGTGGGGCGAAGACCTGCCGAACGGCTGCGACCTTTCGAGCCTGCGGCTGCTCGGTTCGGTTGGTGAACCGATCAACCCTGAAGCGTGGATGTGGTACCACCGCGTGATCGGCAGAGAGCGATGCCCGATTGTCGACACCTGGTGGCAGACAGAAACAGGCGGCATCATGGTGACGCCTCTTCCCGGCATTGTTTCGACCAAGCCTGGCTCGGCGACGCGGCCGTTCCCCGGCGTGGGTGCGACGATCTACGACGAGGACGGGAACGACATCGGCGCAGATTCAGATGGCGAGGTTGGCGGACTGCTTGTCTTGAAGAGACCGTGGCCTTCGATGCTCCGCGGAATCTGGGGCGATGAAGACCGCTACCGAGACGTCTATTGGTCGAAGTTCAGCGACGCCTATTTTGCTGGCGACGGCGCTAAGCGCGACGCCGACGGCTTCTTCTGGCTGCTCGGCCGCGTGGATGACATCATGCTCGTCTCGGGCCACAACATCTCAACGATGGAGGTCGAATCGGCCCTGGTCGATCACCCAGCGGTTGCAGAAGCAGCAGTGATCGGCAAGCAGCACGAGGTGAAGGGTCAGGCGATCGCAGCGTTTGTGATCATCAAGCAGGGCTTTGAGCCATCCGATGAGCTGCGCCAGGAGATTCGAATGCATGTCGGTCAGAAGATCGGTCCGGTCGCTCGGCCAGACGATCTAATCTTTACTGCAGATGTACCGAAAACGCGGTCTGGCAAGATCATGCGGCGGCTGCTGCGTGATATTGCGGAAGGCCGACTGCTGGGTGATACAACGACTCTGGCAGACCCGAACGTGGTCGCGAGCCTGCAGGCTGAACACGACAAAGAGAGCTGATCTCAACGATCAGACTGATCCGGAATCTCCGGCATGTCTGAATAGTCGCCCGGGGCGAGCATCCGTTTGGCTGTCGCCCCGGCCGTGCCTTCCAGCCTTCTGATCCTTTCGTGAATTGGCGGGTGTGTGCTGAAAAGGCTGTTCGCTTTCTGCATCGGCTTCAGCGGGTTCACGATGTACATATGCCGCATCGATGGGTTCGATTCGAGCTTGGTGCTCGGTTTTGCCAGTTTTCGAAGTGCGCTCGCCAAACCATGCGGGTTTCGAGTGAACTGAGCAGCGCTCGCATCTGCCAGATATTCGCGCTGGGGAGAGACCGCGAGCTCCAGCAGCTTGGCAAAAACAGGAGCAAGAAGGGCGAGCACTATCGCGATGACGAGCATGATGATTTGAGCCTGTCCGCCGCTGTCGCCGCCACGCTTTCGACCGCCGCCATACCAGAGTGATCTAAAGAAGAAGTGCACCAGCAGCGGGATCAGCCCGAGCACCAGCGCCAGAACCGTAAACAGCTTGATATCGTTGTTGCGGATGTGGGCGATCTCATGGGCAACTACGCCTTGCAGCTCGTCCCGATCGAGCTGCTCCATGAGTCCTGTGGTGACCACGACGACCCCATTCTCGGGACCGTGGCCAGTCGCGAAAGCGTTGGGTGTCGGGTCGTCGATCAGATAGACCTCCGGCATTGGAACACCGGCGGCAATGGCCATCTCTTCGGTGACGTTTCGCAGAACCTTCAACTCCTGCGGAGTGGCCTCCCGTGCGAGCGAGAAATTGAGGACGATATCCGGCCCTTTCTTCCAGCCGACGATCGTAGCAATAATGCCTGCGATGAACGCACCGCTCGCGCCCATCCACCAGATTTCCAGGTCGTAGGCAGCTGTAATCGCTCCGCCCAAAACGGTCAAGAGAACAATCGTCAGCAGCGAGTAGTAGATGCTGACGCGCGTGTTCTTTGCGATCTGTTCGTGGATCAGCTGAGGCATCGTCGATCTGTATTACGTTCTGGATCGGCGCTGCGATCCAATCAATGAACAGAGGTGCCTTCAGGGGCCTCTTTGTCCGGCTGAAGCAGGATCGCATTGCCGTCTGCGTCATCGGCAGCGAGCACCATGCCCTGACTCTCAATTCCCATCAGCTTGGCGGGCTTTAGGTTGGCCGCGACGACCACCTGTCGACCGATCAGATCCATCGGCTCATACACCTTCTTGATGCCGGCTACGATCTGGCGCTGTTCCTCTCCAACTTTGACCTGGAGCTTCATCAGTTTCGAGCTGCCTTCAATCGCTTCGGCTTCAATCACTCGGCCGACCTTTAGGCTGACCTTCAGGAAGTCGGTGAATTCAATCTCTTCGGGGACTTCAAACTTTGGCTTCATTTTCTTCTCTTTCTTCGATTTTTCTTTCTTGGGCAGGGGGTCTTGCGGCTTGTTCAACTTCTTAAGGTCGAGCCTCGGGAACAGCGGCTTAGGCTGATCAAGCTTAGTGCCTGCCGGCAGCGATGCCGGATCGCCGATATCTGACCATTTGGTTGAGGGATCAACGCCGAGCTGGGCGGCGATCGCATCTGCCGTCGATGGCATCGTCGGGCGGATCATTCCTTCGGCCGCTCTTAGGCAGAGCATCATCGAACGGATGACTGAGCCGAGGGCTGGGTCACTGTTCTTTGCCAGCGCCCACGGGGCGCGCTCATCCACGTACTTGTTCAGGAATCGCGGGACGTCAAAGGCTGCGGCGACGGCCTTCTCGATTCGGAAGGTCTTCATCGCCTTGTCGTAATCGGCTTTTGCCTTTTGGATCGCTTCAAGTGCGGCCTGTTCGGGCTCAGCGTCCGGCACGACACCATCAACAAATTTGTGCGCCATCGTCAGTGAGCGATTGAGGGCGTTGCCGAGGTCGTTGGCGAGGTCTACATTGCAGCGCAGCCGGAAGTCCTCGTGCGTGAACGTCGAATCGGTTTCGAACGGGAGAGTTGCTCCCATGTAGTGGCGCACGGCGTCGATCGCCATCGGCAGTTCAGCTCCCGATTCATCGGCATACTGCTTCGCGAGGTCGAGCGGGGCCACCACGTTGCCTTTAGACTTGCTGATCTTGTCACCGCCCATCAGGATCCAGCCGTGGCCGACCAGATGCTTCGGCAGAGGCAGCTCCATTCCGAGCAGCATTGCAGGCCAAAGCGTGGCGTGGAACCGCGTCAAGATGTCTTTGCCCATCCACTGAACTTCAGCAGGCCAGAGATCATTGCCCTGCTCCTTCGGCCACCCGGTTGCGGCGACATAGTTGATCAGAGCGTCGAACCAGACGTAGAGCACCTTGTCGGGATCTCCTGGAATCGGAACGCCCCAGCCAGAATTGCTGCGGCTGATGCAGACATCGCGCAGTCCTTGGTTGATAAAGCTGACGACCTCGTTCTTGCGGCTCACCGGCAGGATGAAATCGGGATTCGCGTCGATATGAGCCAGGAGCTGGTCACCAAAAGCGCTCAGCTTGAAAAACCAGTTGTCTTCTTCGATCCAGCGGACTTCGTTTCCGTCGGGGGACTTGCCGTCGACCAGGTCTTCTTCCTTGTACCAGGTCTCCGTGCTGACGTCGTACCAGCCTTCGTACTTGCCCGCGTAGATGTGCCCCTTCTCTTTGAGGGTTGTAAAGAATGCTTGAGCGGCCTCAACATGACGAGGCTCTGTTATGCGGATAAAGTCATCGAACTGGATGTCCATTCCGCGCCAGATCTCTTTGAATTTCTCGGCGATCTCTCCGACCTGTTCAAGGGGATCTTTGCCGCTCTCCACAGCTGCTTCGTAGACCTTTTGACCGTTCTCATCCGTGCCGGTCAGAAACCAGGCTTCGTTCCCCTGCATCTCCTGGTAGCGCTTGGTCACATCCGACACGAAGGTGGTGAGCCCAGTTCCGATGTGGGGAACCGAATTCACATAGTAGATCGGGGTTGTGATGTAATAGCGCTTGGCCATCGGTGGCGAATTGTACCGAAGGGTGCTTGATGGTGGGAGAAACAGGACCCTGGTGAGGCTCCTCTAGTCATCTCCTGTCGATGGAGATTGTGCTTAAATCTGGAGGGACAGGAGCTGCGTGTGAACACTGATCAAAAGCAACCGAAGCGGCTGAACATTCTCTTCATGATGGATGATCAGCACCGTGGCGACTGCATCGGGGCTGAGGGGTCAGACTGGATCCACACGCCGAACCTCGACCAGCTGGCCGCAGAGGGTGCGCTCTTCACCAAGTCTTACACGACCCTGCCGTCATGTCTTCCGGCCAGAGCCTCGCTGCTGACAGGCATGCGGCCGTGGGCTCACGGGCTGTTGGGCTATGCGAGCATGGCATCCAGCTACCCGCAGACGATGCCACAGATGCTGGCTGATGCAGGCTATCGAACCCACGCTGTTGGCAAGAACCACTTTGAGGACGTGAAATATGGCTACGAGTCGATCGATCTTGAAGAGGCCTGGCGAGGACAGTTGAACGGACCGTTCAAGTGCGACTACCGCAAGTGGTTTGAGGAGAATCACCCGGAAAAGGATGTCGATGCGACCGGCCTTGGCTACACGGATCATCGCGGTGGGCGGGCCTGGAAATACGAAGAGGAGCTGCATCCGACCAACTGGACAGCCGATCGTGCCATTGAATTTCTGGAGACGTACGACGACGATCGGCCGTGGATGATGAAGGTGTCGTTCAAGCGCCCGCACCCTCCATTCGATCCTCCCAAGAGGTGGATGGAGTTTTATGAGAAGCGGGACATTCCCATGCCGGTGGTCGGACGCTGGGCTGAAGATTGGCACGGCGGCGAAGTCGGATCGCTTGAAGCAGACCCGAATGCGCCGCGCGGCGAGTTTCCTGATGAGGAGATCCTCGCTTCGCGAATCGCCTACTACGGCTGCATCTCACATGTCGACGAACAGGTTGGGCGGGTCATCCAGGCGTTGAAAGAGAGAGGGGAGTATGAGAACACGCTGGTCTTCTTCACAAGCGATCACGGCGACATGATGGGGGATCATCACCTCTGGCGCAAGTGCTATGCCTATGATGGATCGGCCAGGATTCCGATGATCATCCGGTGGCCCGCGGGCCTCAACATTGATGCAGAGAGAGGCGGCGTGTTCGACCAATTGGTTGAACTAAGAGATGTTCTGCCGACAATGCTCGATGCAGCAGGGATTGAGAAGCCAGAAACAGTCGATGGTTCAAGCATGCTCGACCTGATCAGAGGCGAAGGCGAGTGGAGAACGGTGCTCGATCTGGAGCATTCCTACACCTATTGGGAGGGCAACGCTTGGGTTGCGCTGACCGACGGACGATTCAAGTACATCTGGTTCACTCTGCTGGGCAGAGAGCAGCTGTTTGACCTCAAGAATGACCCAGAGGAAGCGGCCGACCTCGCAGATGATCCGGGATCTGCTGATCTGATGAAACGGTGGAGAAAATTGATGGCGCTGCATCTTGAAGAGCGAGGCGAGGAATGGGTGAAGGATGGCGAGCTGCAGGTTCTCAAGCGTTCGCCTGTTCGCAGCCCCAACTTTGCAAAGCACGACGCCGGCTCATCTGCCTGACTTGAGCGAATCCGCGATCAGCCAGCCAAAAAGGCAGCTTAAAAACACGAGATTGCCGATCCAGGTGAGAGTCTGGACGCCTGTTTCGGTCGATTTGAACAGAGCCGACAGCCCGAACGCCAGTGTGATGCCGCCTGTCGCCCAGAAGATTGTGGTGAGAGAGCGCGTGAAGCTCTTCTGCACTGCCCCGATCACCAGATAGAGCAGTGCAGAGACCCAGAACGAAACTGCGGCCAGAAAACCGAACAGTCCAATCGGTGAAACGGTGGTGAGCGCCGTCCTCTGGCTTGCGCCGAATCGGTCGACCTGGTCACCAGCAGAGAGGATCGCTCCGGCGACGACTCCTGCCGCGACAGCGGAGGCCATGATTCCGAGGGTTATTCGGCTGATCATTGGGGCAGAGAAGAGCTCAGCATCCGCCACCCACGGTCCGAGCCCAGCCATCAAAAGGCAGAAGAACGCGGTGAGGGCAAATGGAGTCTGATTCTGCTGATCGGCGGCCTTCTTCTCCTCGTAGGTGGCTCTGGTTGACGGGCC
>JALGXY010000410.1 GCA_029824495.1 Fimbriimonadia bacterium | reverse complement strand
ATGAGCGGTGAGCAGGCCCATGATAAACGGCTCTGAGGCAAGGTTCTTAGACAGGTTTCTGAGCGCCCGCATGTCCTCAATCGCAGCATCAATATCTCCTTCAGTCAGGCGTCGCTTGGCACGGACCAAAAGCGCGCTCGAGAGGCGATTGAATTCACTCAGCGGGCCAAGGCTCAACGCATGCCCTTGGTCGTAATCACGATCGATATGCCATTTCGGTCTGGAGTTGAGGATCGAAACCGCAGAGTCAAGAAGACCCTCGATCTCCTCTAGGTAGAGCACCGCATCGTCGTACTCCTCCGATTCGGTATTGCCGCTTTCGAGTATCGAGAGATACGAGCGATTGAATGAGTTAGACTTGATCAGATCGGTGAGGATCGGCCCGGCGTTCTCCCGGTCTGTAATGTGACCTGCCGGCTTCAGGTCATCTGCGGTTGAAGGCAGACCCATCTTCTCCGACTTCATCCGCAGGTCCGGCAGACGCCGCGCCTGAGCCGGGATGTCCCACTTGCCGATGCCGACAAAGAAGACCATCAAGCAACAGCTCACGATGAAGATGCCGATCCCCGCCGTCCACCAGATTCGTTTTCCACCCTTTTTCATTTCGCCTCCAATTTATCTAACTTCACACTCGACTCGCAGTCAAGCCCATGCTGCCCGGCTCATCAGTCCTCCGAGTAGAGATCGTCGTAGTATTTCTGAGAGAGAGCGCTCGGCCAGATCACAAAGTCATCGCGCGGCCCTCGCGAGCTCGTGGGAACGCCATTCTGGTCCGTCTTATCTATGCCGAGGCTCCAGATCCGAATCTCGTCTTCAGCAAGGTGCGCCCGCAAGCTATCACGAGTAAACGGGTCCATTCGGAGGGCTCCTGCCTCATCCAGCGAAGTCGGAACCCGTCCATTTTCTGCTCGGAAGATCAGGACATCGATCAGTGATCGCGTCGCAGCAAATCGAGCTGCCCTCTTCTGAATCGATTGAAGGACGGTCTCGATGATCCCTGCCTGGACTGAGGCGAGCATGAAGCTCACCCGCTCACTATCCTGGACTTCGTCCAGGTAGTCAGAGGCTCTGTCTCCCCAGTCTTCTCGCAGATCTCCCTGGTCGTCCAACATCCTCATCAGGTTGTTGAATACTTCACAGATCGCCGCCATGCTGACCCTCTCCATGAACCCCCTTGGCGGACCGGTGACGCCAGGATCTGGGCTCGGGACTACATCGGTATCAGAAGGATGCACCGGCATGTTCCCAGGATCGAGCATCTGCCCAAAATTACGGCTGGAAACGAGCATTTGATAGAACTCGACCTTCAGCGACTCTCTCGGGTCGAACTTGATTTCGTATTGGTCCAGAATCCCAGCAAGTCTCCTCAGCTCGGCCGGTTCATCCTGAATTGATTCGGCGATTCTGGGCGCCCAAGAGGTCGTCAAGCTGGCCAGCCGAGACGATCCGCTCGAGCTTCCGCCTGCCGGTTCCTGGTGCATCAGGTGCATCAGCTTCAAAGCAGCTTCAAAGTCGGAAAAAGCCCGGTTCAATCGTCTCAACCAGCTTCTCCATGTTCTGGTATTCGCTCGACTCCGGATCTTCTTTAGGCAGCTCCGCCCACGGATCCGGATAGGTGCCGAGCGAGGATGCCAGCTCCTTCAGATCCGGCGCAGCATTCTCTTCATCGCTGACTTCTTGAATCGGCAGAAGGTCTGTGCTGACCATCGGGTAGCCCAAACTTTCTGACTCCTCCATCAACTCGGGAAGCCTCCTCGACATCTCCGGGGCATCCCACGGACCGACACCGATCAACCCGGCTGCCAGCCCACCGACACAGCAGAATCCAACGATCCCAATGATCCACCACTTCAGAGATTTGTTCTTCGCACGGCTCACCCTTTCACCACTCCTACAGCCTCTATTGTAAAGCCATTTCACCCAAAGATTCACAGAACTGCTCGGCAGAGCCTTGGTCGATTGTTGATCGAACCTGCTGTTCGTCGGCGGTAAACTCGCCGACCGCTCATGCCTCGCACTCTTTTCGGCCCAGATCCTTTCCAGATGCCTGTCGGCGTACTCTGCCGCAGGACGGGGATGATCCCGGCTGAAACGTCGATCCAGCGGGCAGCAGAGCATTTCCACGAACTTGGTGTTCCAGCCATCCCGGTGAGTGAAGAAGGAGCGCTCCTGGGAGTCCTGGAAGAGGACGCTCTGATCCATGCCTACGAACGGGGCCTGACTTCTGGAGATCCTATCCGTGAGCTGGTGAAGCACACAGCATCCGTCATCTCTGCCCGGGCGTCGGGCGCTGAAGCTCTCAGATTCCTGGCGGACAACCAGGTGCCCTATCTTCTGGTTGTCGACAGCCTTCAGGTTCCGCTCGGCATCGCAACACCGTCTCGGTTGGCGGCGGCTCCACAGATCGCGTACCGGCCCAGAATGGTCGGCGGAATGGCCACACCGGCTGGTGTCTATCTGACCAACGGCTCAATTGGTGCTGGCGTCGGCCCTTGGGCTCTCGTCGCTACAGGCGTTTTGATGTTTCTCGCCTTTGTGGTTGGCGGGCTGCTGATGAGAGCCGTTTTCAATTTTGGGCCTGAAGAGTGGTTCACGGCGTCCTGGAGGTTCCCCGTCGAGAATGCCGGCGCATCGGTCTTCTTTCTCTTGGCGCTGCGGTTCTCGCCTTTGGCCGGAATCCATGGGGCAGAACATAAGGTCGTCCATGCCATCGAGCGAGGCGAGGCGCTGGAGCCAGATGTCGTGAAGAGGATGCCGCGGCTGCACCCACGGTGCGGGACAAACATCGCCGTAGGCGCGATGCTGTTCTTGTCGATTCAGGGGGCAGGGTTCGGAGACCCAGAACTGCGGCTTCTGCTCGCGATCGTCGTCACCCTCACGCTCTGGAGGCCACTCGGCATGCTGATGCAGCACGTCGTGACCACCAAAGAGCCGACCACGGCACAGGTTGAATCCGCGATCGTCTCTGGAAAGATGCTCCTGAAACGGGTTCAGACTGAGGCAGAAAGCCAGCCCAACATTCTGCGCCGACTTGCAGCAAGCGGTCTCTTCCAAATCATGGCCGGAGCGATTCTTGCTCAGATCCT
>JALGXY010000409.1 GCA_029824495.1 Fimbriimonadia bacterium | reverse complement strand
CTGCCAGCTCCCAAGAGCTGATTTTTTGGTGATTAAACATGGCTGGATCAGACGAAAAGAACGCATTGATGTATCTCCTGGCAGGCTTCGGCCTCGGTGCACTCCTCGGCGCAGTCGCCGGCATCCTGTTCGCTCCTAAATCGGGCAGCGAAACTCGAAAGGAACTGGGCGGCAAGCTGGACGAGAGCAAGCACCAGGTTTCTGAGTGGATCAAAGAGCAGCGCGCAAAACGAGCAGCTGCCGCTCAGACCGACGAAGCTTCTGAAGAAGCTGGCGCATAAGCTCAAGGCCGATGGCCAACTGGCGAATCTTCCTTTGGGCAGCCATCGTATTGGCTGCCCTTGGCTTTCTCTACGCAGTTCGCTCGATCCTCATGCCGTTCGTACTCGGCTGGGTGATCGCGATCCTGCTTGAGCCGGTCGTCAGGAAGCTGCGCCTTCGTGGCTGGTCTCGCGGGCTGAGTGTGGCCGCGATCACTGCCGGGTTTTTCATTGTAATGACGGGCGTCCTCGCTCTGACTGTGCCTAAGCTGGCCAGCCAGGGCAGAGAGATGCAGTCTCGCGTTCAGGTTCTGGCCGATGCTGCTGCCGCAGAGAGCCGCAGCAGCAACCACTTCACGCGCTGGAGCCCTGTGGTGCGCGCAGAACCGCCAGGTCCGCTCGGCATGGTCGACAAGATGCTCGATCAGGTCGCGCCGATCATGGGTCGATTCGGTCTGCCCTCATCGCGCCGGGCGATCATGGAGCAGTACATCGAACCGCAGCAGGAGGAGATCGCAAACTCGGCAGCAGGATTCTTCAACAGTTTTGTCAAGATGATCGGCGATGCAGCGTCTCAGCTGATGTTGCTGGTGCTCGTGCCTCTGCTCGTTTTCCTGTTCCTTCTCGATATGGAGCGGATACAGCTCCAGACCGCATCCTGGATCCCTCCCTCGCTTAGAGCAGGCACGCTTTCGATCGCTTCGGAAATCGGCACAGTCTTTAAGAAATTCCTGCGCGGTGTCACGATCAACGTGTCGATCTATATGGTTGTGATGGCGATCCTGCTGTCGATCTGCGGCGTCCCGTATGCGCTGATCTTGGCGATCATCAGCGGCGTCTTCTACTTGATCCCGATGATAGGCCCTTGGCTCAGCGCCCCGATCATCATCATGGTTGTCGGCATGAGCGGCAAGACCGACGGCCTCTTCATGAGCTTCTCCAATTCCTGGACGTTTGCTCTTGTGGTCACCACGATCTTCCTTCTGGTCACCGCCACCTATGACACGCTGGTCAACCCGCGAGTCGTCGGAAAGTCGGTCGACCTGAACCCGCTCATCAGCATGTTCGTTGTGTTTGCAGGTAGCGCGCTGTTCGGGCTGGCCGGAATGCTGCTCGCTTTCCCGGTCGCCGGCTCAGTCAAGGTGACGCTCGGCCGTCTGATGAAGCTGACAAACCAGCCTCTGCAGGACGGCTCGGGACTCCCCGCTGTGCCAGTGCGGCATCGTGCACCAGCCAGAACCGAAAACTAGAGCCTGCTGATCAAGTCGTTCAATCGTGCGGCCAGATCTTCGGCATCGAGGTGCAACTCCTGTGTTCCAGACGCCAGCTCGATCGTGAGCACCGCCGGATCGACCTCTATCCGGACCGGCTCTTCAGCATGTTTGATCTGCAGCACCAGGGTGTCGCGCTCAGCGAACGCTGAGATCAGCCCGTCGATATCGTAGGTGACCCGTTTGAGCGGACCAGCCAGCTGAATCTGCTCATCGTTGATCAGCAGCTTGACCGCTTTGTCTCGATTGAGATGCAGCGCCTGCCCCTGCCAGATCATATCCGGGTGCTTCGCATCAAAGAGGAGATCGCCGGACCGGTAAGAGAGCCCGAGTGCCTGGACCAGCTTGTCGTCAAGCTGCTCTTCGCCGCCTGTATGCGGCAGATCCTTGGCTGTTCTGTGCCAGTCGATCAAGCTGTTGACCTCGCCCTTGTGCCTTCTCAGCATCGGCTGAAGGCTTGTAACAAGCTTCAGCTCGTCTTCGCCGATCTGGTCAAACTCTGTGTGGCATTTCAGGCAGACAGGGCCGCTGTTTCCGCTCGATTTCCCGACGGCGAGCCACGCGATGTCTGTGAACGGCATCATGCGCCCGAGATGATCTTCGGCAAACTCGCCTGGGTCGATCAATCCGCCATCGAGCAGGGTTGCAGATTCGCCTTCGACGTGCCAGTCTGAAGAGCAGGAGCTGCAGGCTGAGTTCCCAGAATGGGGGCTGAGTCCAGCGGCGATCCTGGCCCACTCTTCGGGGTAGAGCAGGGTCCAGCCGTCGCCCATGGTGTCCTCCGTCATTCGCTTCCAGCGGCCGTCAGGCATCTCGTCGAACTGAGCGGCGCACACATCGCAGCGCTGAACAGCGTCGGAGCGACCTGCCTTTCGCTTGAGCGTGTCCCAGCTCGTCTTCTGGCCGTTGACGACCGGGTCACCTTCGACGATCTCCATCTTCCAGTCGTCTCCGCAGGCAAACTTCTGTGGGTTCTTCCACGGGAGTGTGAAACCGGCTGGCTCAATCAACTCTAAGGGTGAATCTGGGCAGAAGACGGCGGGGATCGAAGACTTGACAGGCTGCAGCACGCCCACACGGCAGGTCGGGCAGAGTCTAGGCTCGATCCTTCGAGGCGTGATTTTTCCGGACTGGCAGAGAGGGCAGATGCCTTTTGCCAGCGGTTTTGGCCGCTCGAGAACATTGCCGCAGCTCGGACAAGCATTGGCGTCGTATTTGAAGACACGCAGCCGTTGAATCTTGTCGTCTAGATCAGAAATCAGGTCTTCGCTGCCTTGGTCATCCGCCTCAGGCTTGAGCAGTTCCGCCAGCTCCTCAGCCGATTGGGGGCGCTCTTCGGGCAGGGCAGACAGGCCTTTCTCGATCGCTTTAGCAACGGAAGGGCTGAGATCGGGCCGCACTGACAGCAGCCGGATCAGTGGTGCACCCTCTTCCTGCTCGGCTGGCGTTGTCGGCGCCTCGCCGGTCAGAACGGTGTAGGCGGTGGCGCAGAGTGAGAAGATGTCGGATGAGGGTCCTCGGGGAGCACCGACGACTGCCGCCTCGGGGGGAAGCCATGGATCGTTCAGCTCCTCTTCAAGAGGCCGCAGATCGCGCAGCCACTCTCGGGCGCCTCCGAAGTCGGTCAGAGTCGCCTCGCCAGCAGGAGTCACCAGAATGTTGGACGGACGGATATTTTTGTGGAGGATGCCCTTGGCATGCAGATCCTCCAGCGTGGTCAACACCTCAACCATCAACTGGTGAACCTGGCCCGCTTCGAGCCGACCTTCAACCAGCAGCTTCGATTTCAGGCTGGCGACACTCTCGATCTGCTCAGCCGCAGAGTAGGCCGTGCCGTACTGCTGAACCGTGCCGAGGAATCGTGGGAGGTGAGAGGTCGAGAGCTTCTGCAGCCGTTTTGGGTCACGCAGAAACTCATGCCGCAGCCGCATCATCGCCGAGGGGCCGATCTCAGGAAAGCTCAGCTCCAGATTCGGCTCTCGTACAGATCCCGCCGGCGCAAGCTCTTTGATGACGGTCCCTTTCTCGAAGACGAGGTCTTCGGCCAGATAGGTTGTGGTGAAGAGCCCCTGCCCCAGCACCGAGCGGATGATCCAACGATCCCCCAGTACGGTCTCTTCTGGCAACGGTATAGGTTTCTGGCTCATGGCAGCGATATTCGGACTCCAAACCGAATAGACTCTCAAGGTCATTATGACCGTTGCCCTGTTCGCTGCTGCCTGTGGGATGTCGGCTTATCGGCTGAGCCCCGGTGATGAACATCACTTTTTGCTGAAGACCGTGTTTGAGGGCTTCATCCCTGTGTTGGGAGGATACGACGGCAAAGCAGAAGCAGATCTTGGAGTGGTGATCCGAGGCGCAGAACGAGAGGGCGACGGTCTGGCCGCGACCAGCGAGCTCACCTCATTTGAACTGAAGTTTGACGGTGAGAAGCTGCCCCTCTTTCTCGAGAGTGCTCAAGATTTCTTTCCCAAGACTCGGTTTGAGTTCACGGAGCAGGGGAAGATGACCAAGACCGACGCGCCGAAGAAAGACCTTCCTGTTCGGCTTCCTGGCCTCGATGCTCAGCGGTTTTCGGATATCACCTTTCTGCCGGTTGAGCTGAATAAGGATGGTCTGGACAACGGCACGAAGTGGAGCTTCAGCCGACCGTTTGTTGGCGCGCCGTTGAACTATGACTGTGAGGTCATCAAGACCGAAGGGACAGTCGTCAAGATCGATGTTGCTGTGAGGCAGAAGTTCTCTGGCTTCGAAGATGAAGCCCTACAGATTGTCGAATCGAAGGATGAGGCTGCGGTTGAGACTGAGACTGAGATGTCGGGGAAGGGCGCCGTCTATTTCGATACGAATCTCGGGCTCGCGGTCAAGGCGGTCATGAAGGCCGAGTCGCACACAAAAGTGACCGATATCGAGACCGGCGAGATGTCGGAGCGAGACCTAAAAACGACCTTTACTGTGACGTTGAAGACCGATGAGCAGTGATCGCGCGGCATGGCTGAGGCAGGAGATCGAGCGGCATAACCGGCTCTATCACCAGCACGACCAGCCTGAAATCAGCGACTCAGAGTTTGACGCGCTTCTCAGCGAACTGAAGGCGTTGGAAGACGCCGATCCAACGCTGAGAACACCTGACAGCCCGACACTCCGAATCGGTTCTGCTCCTAAAGAGGGTTTTGAGCAGCACCAGCACGCAGCACCGATGCTCTCGCTGGACAACGCGTTTGGCGAAGATGAGCTGAAGGCGTTTGACACAAAGATCAAGAGGTTTCTGGACTCAGAAGACGAGATCGAATATGAGGTCGAACTCAAGTTTGATGGCCTCTCGCTCTCGATGACCTACGAAGACGGCCTACTGACCATCGGCACGACGCGAGGCGATGGAGAGACCGGCGAGGTTGTGACCGAAAATGTCAGGACCATCTTCGATATCCCTCTGAGGTTTCAGGGCGACTCAACTGGCCCGATAGAGGTGCGCGGCGAAGCCGTGATGTTCAAGGATGTATTTGCGGAGCTGAATGCCAAACGGGCCGCCGCAGATGAGCAGGTCTTTGCCAATCCAAGAAACGCCGCCGCAGGAGGCATTCGCCAGCTCGACAGCCGACTGGCTGCGGAGCGCAGGCTGAGCTTCTTCGCGTACGGAATCGGAGGGGATCCGTCACAGCTCGCAGAGACCCAATTCGGCCTGCTCGAATGGCTGGAATCGCTCGGGTTCCGAAAACGAGAGGATGCGACGATCTGCCAAGGCATTGATGAGGTCTACCAGCGGGTGCAGGAGATCGAAAACCAGAGGGCAGACCTGCCGTTTGGGATCGATGGCTGCGTGATCAAAGTCAACAGTGTGGCGCTGCAGGCCCAGCTCGGCTACACGGCGAAAGGGCCGCGGTGGGCGACAGCCTATAAATTCGCCGCGGAGCAGGCGTTTACGACTCTGAATGAGATCAGCTGGCAGGTCGGCCGCACAGGCGTTGTGACGCCCGTCGCTGAGCTTGAGCCGGTGCATGTCGGCGGTGTGACGATATCGCGGGCGACGCTGCACAACATAGAAGAGCTGGAGCGCAAAGGCGTCCGGGTCGGCGACACGGTCATCGTCCAGCGTGCGGGAGACGTGATCCCGGAGGTTGTCGGCCCAGTGCTCGACAAGAGGCCGCCAGATTCGAAGCCACCGCAGCCGCCCGCTCGATGCCCGGCCTGCGAAACCGAACTGGTGACCGTCGAGGGACAGGTCGCCCTGCGGTGCCCCAATTCGCGCATCTGCCCGGATCAGATTCAGACGAGGCTCGAGCACTTTGTATCGCGCAAGGCGATGGATATCGACGGACTGGGTGAGAAGCAGATCGAACGATTCCTCGAAGACGGGCTGATCCAAGACATCCCTTCGATCTATCGACTGAAGGAGCATGAGGAGACCCTGCTTGAGATGGAGCGGATGGGTGAGCAGAGTGTAGCGAATCTTCTTGCCGCGATCGAAGAATCGAAGACTCAGCCGCTCGACCGGTTGATCTTTGGGCTCGGCATCAGGCATATCGGCGAGCGGACTGCCGCCGACCTGGCCCGGGAGTTTGGTTCACTCGATGGCCTAGCCCATGCCAGCGAAGATGAACTGAACGATGTCCCCGATATCGGCCCGATTGTCGCCGGTTCGATCTGCGAGTGGTTTGATGAGGATGAAAACCAGGCTTTGGTCGCAGATCTGAGGGAAAGCGAGATCAATCCGAGTGTTGTAGAGAAGGTCGCCGAAGGTGGCCGCTTCGATGGCATGGTGGTCGTGTTCACCGGCAAGCTTGAGCGGTTTGGCCGCTCTGAAGCGGAAAAGATGGTGGTCGAGAACGGCGGAAAAGCGAGCGGCTCTGTCAGCAAAAAGACAACCCTGCTCGTGGCTGGGCCAGGCGCCGGGAGCAAGCTGAAAAAAGCTGAAGAGCTCGGCGTTGAGGTGATGACTGAAGACCAGTTCTTGGCGTCGTATCCCGAGGTGCTCGGCTGAACCGCTTCTCGATTACCCTGCCGCGGGCAGAGGTTGATCTGCCCCGATGTGCCGTCAGCGGCCAGGTTTTTCGGTGGGAGAACGACGGTGAGAACCGCCTGTACGGCGTCGACGGGCTGCACGCCTACTGGGTGGAGACTGAACCTGGCGATCCTCAGACGTTTCATGTCGAATCGAACGCAGCTGAGTCCGATTTCAGAAGCCTTTTTCGGCTCGAAACCAGCCTGGTTGAAGTCTGCAAAAAGCTGCTCGAATTGAGCCCAGAACTTGCACCGTATGCGAAGGGCCTGCCTGGTTTGAGGATCATGCGGCCGACCGCCACAGCCGAGACAGCGATCTCATTCCTATGTACACCGAACAACAGCCTCCACCGGATCGTACCGATGGTGAAGCGTCTGGCGGCCAAGGGCGAGGTTCTGCTGGAGCACAGGGGGCGCACAATCTACGCGTTTCCCTCTATCGGCCAGGTAGCCGATCTCTCAGAGGCGGAGCTCAAAGAAGCGAAATTTGGCTATCGAGCCCGCACGATTCCCGAGATCGCTCGCCAGATGATCGACCGAGGCGGCGAAGAGTGGCTTGAGGACCTGAAGCAGAAGCCGTACGAGCAGGTCCATGAAGAGCTGATTGAGCTGACCGGCATCGGCCCGAAACTGGCTGACTGCATCGCGCTCTTTGCTCTCGATAAGACTGAGGCAGTTCCGCTCGACACCCACATGTGGAAGATGGCGGTGAAGCACTATTTCCCTCAGTTTGAAGGCAAGACTGTGACAGGCAAGCGATACCAAGAGGTCTCTGAGTTCTTCCGCGATCAGTTCGGTGAGCTGGCTGGCTGGGCTCAACAGCTGCTGTTTTACGACAGCCTCACGGGCGGTCAGGCTACAATCGACGCATGATTGCAGCTATCGCGGCAATGGCGATTGTCGCCGACTGGGGCAGCCCTACGGCACTCTGCAGCCTGGAAAGGGAAGAGATCAACGAAAGCTCGGGCCTCGCCTGCAGCTTCCTTTACGACGACGTTTACTACACCCACAACGACAGCGGGGATACGGCTCGGTTCTTTCGGTTCAGTGCGTCCGGTGCCATTACCGGAACCTTTGGACTGGCCAATGTCACGGCGACCGACTGGGAGGCGATGGCAAGCGCCAAGGTGAGCGGAGTCTCCTACCTCTACTTGGGCGATATTGGCGACAATGCTCGCAAGAGAAAGGCGATCAGCATCCACCGCGTGGCCGAGCCGAAAGGCAGCAGCCGAGACTTGCCGGTTGTCGAGACCTACACGATTACGTACCCCGATGCGCCGCACGACTGCGAGGCGTTG
>JALGXY010000408.1 GCA_029824495.1 Fimbriimonadia bacterium | reverse complement strand
GGCTCCCGCCGAGATTATGCAGATCCTCCGCGAAGAGCAGATGGACTCGATCAGCAAAGAGATCGGGCGCAACGCACCCTGCTATTGCGGCAGTGGAATGAAGTACAAAAACTGTTGCATGAGGAAAGCAGAACCTAAACTCTAGGATTGCAGTAGGAATCTGTGGACCGATGAGCGAACATCAGACCGAGCATGTTTCAGAAGCTGAGGCCAGAGAGGTTCTCGACCGGCTGAATCTTGTCAAGGGAGGCGCAACGACCAGAGACTTGGCCGATGCTCTCGACCGACCGGAACACGAAATCGTTCAAGTCGTCAATCAGATTCGATCTGAAAAGGAGACGGCAGCCCACTACTACCGTCCTAGCAGTCAGGCGAAGAAGGTGGTCCCCATCGTTCTGCTGGTCGCAGGTCTCGGCTTTCTGATGATCCTGCTGCTCTTCTTCTCAACTGCAAGGTCTTCGTCTGTGGCCCCGCCAGCAGAGCCAGTGATTGAGACGACCAGAACCGTTCCGGCTCCAGAAGCTCCACTCCCAACAGGCTCTGAGACGCTGCCCGATTCCAACGGGCCTTAGTCGGGCTTTCCGTCGTACTTGTTGTGCAGCTCGACAGGCTTCGCCCTGTTCGCTTTGTACTTCAGGTTGAGCATCTCAACACCGACCGCAAAGGCCATCGCAAAGTAGACGTACCCTTTCGGGATATGAACTTCAGCCGCCTCGGCAGTCAAGGTAAAGCCGATCAGCACAAGGAATGCCAGCGCCAGCATCTTGACACTAGGATGAGCGTTAACAAAAGAGCTCACCTTCTCTGCAAACACCAGCATAAACCCGACTGCAACAACAACGGCCGCAACCATCACGCCGACCTGATCAACCATGCCGACCGCAGTGATGACCGAGTCGAGTGAAAAGACGAGATCGAGCAGGACGATCTGAAACAGGACTCCCGCAAAGGTGGCAATAGCTTTTCCGCCCGCTTCGTGGGCACCACCCTCCAGTTTGTCGTGAATCTCATGAACCGATTTCCAAAGCAGGAAGAGGCCGCCGACCAGCAGCACAATCTCCTTGCCGCTGATATCTGGGTTGAACATCACGTGCCCGGCTTTGTCGACCAGAGCATCCTCGCTGAACGGGAGAGGGATCGAAAAGAGCGTGTCCTCCAGCTTCATCACCCAGGTGATCGTAAAGAGCAGCAACAGCCTGGTCACCATCGCCAAAATCAGTCCCAGTTGTCGCGCTGACTTCTGTCGCTCCTCCGGCAGTTTTGCGGCAAGAATCGAGATGAAGACGATGTTGTCGATCCCGAGAACAATCTCAAGAATCGTCAGGGTCAATAAGCCGATCCATATATTCGGGTCGGACAGCCACTCCATAGTCTGCGATTTTGGCCTAATCGCGTCGGTTCTGGCATGGGAGAGGAAGATAGACTGGCCGTGTGCAGCAGTGGCCCAAGCTTGAAGAGACCTATCGGTCATCAGTGCGGATCATCAAGGCCCGGCCCTCTTACTGGTTCTGGTTCGGGCTGGCCGGCCTCAGCGCATGGGCAGTGCCGCAGCTTCTTGTGTTCGCATTCTTCAATGCGAGCGGGAGGTCCTTTCAAGAGTTTTTGAGGGCTGATATTGAAATCGATATCCGTGGGATCAACACAGCGTTCTGGTGGTCGTGCCTCACCGGCCTGTTCACTTCTGCCCTGGCAGTCATCCGTCGTCAGGATTACAGCGTCACACCGTTCATCCGTGGATTCTTTGGTGGGTTCTTTCTTCTCCCCTTCGCGGTTGCGCTCGAATTCCTTCGACCGGGTTATGTCACCAGCATGGTGATCAGCAGCGCACTGCTCTTCCCTCTCTGGCCTCTCGGAACAATCTGGCTGCTCTTTATGGCTGAGCGAAAACCGCTGCTGAAATCGGTGCCCAGTCTGTTCTCGCTGGCATTCCAGCCAGGCTATCACCGTTGGCTGGCAGTCGAAGCTGTTGGAGGCTGCCTGCTTCTATTGGGCCTGGCAGCACCACCTCTGTTGATCCTGGCGATTCCGATCAGAGTGCTTCTGCTCAGCCTCACATACCACCAGGTCTCGCCGGGAATTCTTGAACAGGGCCCAAGCCAAGCCTGAGCCCGCCAGTATCATCCCGTGCGGTGCTGCTGACCGTCTCCAACCTCGGCGTTCAATTCGGCGAGGAGATCATTCTTGAGGGAGTCTCGTTTGGAATCAAACGGGGCGAAAAAGCGGCACTTGTTGGTCGGAACGGAACAGGCAAAACTACACTGATCCGAAGCATCATCGGTGACCTTGATCAAGACAAAGGCGACATCCACCTCTCTCGGGGGGCCAAGATCGGCCTGCTGAGGCAGGAACAGACCGTTCCCGATGGCAGCACAGTCCTTGCCGAAGCAGAGAAGGCCGCCGAAGAGAAGGTTCATCTTCGGGACCGAATCGAAGATCTCGGACGGCAGATCGAGCAGGACAACGATCCTGAACTGCTGGAAGAGTATGCGGCGCTTCAAGAGCGATTTCACGAACAGGAAGGCTGGCAGCTTGAGGCTGATATCCGGCTAGTGCTGCAAAAGGTGGGATTCACCGAAGCGGAATACAGCAAGCCAACCGACAGCCTGAGCGGCGGTGAAAAGACCCGCCTTGCACTTGCCAAACTGCTGTTGGAAGAGCCCGACCTGCTGATCCTCGACGAGCCGACAAACCACCTCGATCTGCACGCCGTTGAGTGGCTGGAAGGCTGGCTGAAGCGCACCTCATGCGCCGTCCTTGCCGTCAGCCACGATGAGACATTTCTCGAAGCAGTCGCAGAGTCGATTATCGAGATCCGCGAATTCGGCACGAAAAAGTGGCCAGGCGGCTGGGTCAAGGCGCAGAAGCTGCGCGAAGAGTACGACGATCGTCGGCGCAAGGAGGCGGCAGCCCAAGAAGAGGAGATCGCCCGCCTCGACGCCTTTGTCAAAGAGTTCATCGATTCACAGCGAACCGCCCAGGCCCGTGGGCGCCGGATCAAGATGAACAAGATGATCGAGAACCGGACCTCTCTGCCCGAGAAGAACCGCTCGATGGGTGCCGGGTTCGAACCGGTCCAGCGATCGGGAAACCTGGTCGTTGAATGCAAGAAGCTCGAAGCTGGATACCCTGATCTGAAGCTGATCGACGGCCTCGACTGGACGGTCCGGCGAGGCGAGCGATGGGGCGTGATCGGCGACAACGGCGCTGGAAAATCCACCCTGATCAAGACTGTTTTTGGACGGATCGACAAGCTGGGCGGCGAAGCAAAGATCGGCACGCAGATCGACCTCGGGTGCTTCTGGCAGGATGTTGTTGACCTGGATCAGACGCTCACGCCGATCGAGCATATTCAGCGAGCGACCGATCTCGAGTCCGGTCCCGCGCGCGGGCTCCTCGCCAAGTTTCTGTTTGAAGGCGATGATGTCTTCAAGCGGATCAGGCAGCTCAGCGGCGGCGAGAAGAACAAGCTCGTGCTCGCCGAACTCACGTTCTTCAACCCAAACGTGCTGGTTCTCGATGAACCGACAAACCACCTCGATATCGACTCGCGGCGCGTGCTCGCTGAGGTTCTGAACGAGTACAAAGGCACGCTGATTCTCGTCTCTCACGACCGAAAGCTGCTCAGCAGCGTCACGGATCACATCCTTGATGTAAAGCGGTCTGGGGTGGTCCAGTATCCAGGCAGCTACGACGACTACCGCCGCAAAACGGCAGTGAATGCGGCACCTGAAACGGCCAAGACGAGCAAGGCGAGTGTCGAAATCTCTCCCCGAGAGCTGAGCAAACTGATCGCCAAAGTCGAGGCTGAAATCAAGAACCTCGAAGAGCAGATTTCTGCGACTGAGAATAATATTAGTGAGTCGGAGTCGAAGCTCGCCTCAGCCGGCCCAGACGATGACCTGATCACCATGACCAAGACTCATGGAGCCGAAGAGGAGAAGCTGGCCCAGCTCTTGGCTGATTGGGAGCAGGCCGGTGATCGTCTCGAAGTTCTGAAAGCGCAGCAGGGCAGCTAGCGCCCGATCAGCGCCTTCGCCTTCACTTCTGCCTGGTCCATCAGCTCGCCCCAGCCGCCGGTAAAGCCGCTGCGGATGATCGAGAGGATCACAAAGACGATCAGGCCCGTGACCGACAAGCCAACAGCGGCCACCGCGAGCCCCATGACGGCAAAGACGATGTCGTCTTCCAGCAGCGCTATGCCGATCAGAAAGATGCCGAGAGCCGGAATCGTGTTGGTGAGCGGGATCGGGAGCATCATCGACAGGCTGCAGAACAGAACAGCCAAAGCCAGCCCTCGCTGAGCGCCTTTCGACCGCATCACCTTGATGCCACGAGGCTTGATCAGCCTCTCCCAGAATCGGATGAACTTCGCCGCCGCCTTCAGGAACTTCGAATCTGCACCGCCCTTGATCGGCCGGTTTCGAATCTTGTCGGGAAACCAGGGCGACGTCCGCCCACGCAGCATCTGAATCGCGATGGGCATCAGAGCCAGTGCGAACGGCACGCTGTAGCCTGGTGCGGGAACGGGCAGAGCTGAGGGGATCGAGAGAATCGCCAGGAAGATGCCGTAGCCGCTGCCCTCGATCCGATCGAGAAGCATTCCAAAGGTGGCCTCGCCTTCCGAGCCCTCAAAGGCCCCCAAGATATCGTCTGACAGCGCCATGATCCGTCCGGACCATTGTGACTGGAATCACAATGGTCCAGGGGTCTTTTACTCGTATCGCAGAGCGACAATCGGATCGAGCCGTGACGCGCTGTAGGCTGGGAAGAACCCAAAGATCATGCCGATCGCGGCTGAGAACCCAGCCGCTCCCATCGCGGGAATCAGCGGGAACGGAGCCTTCAGGCCCTCATCATTCGGGAAGCCATTAGCAGCCGTCATCGCCGTGATAATCAGGCTCATCCCATAAGCGAGGCCCATCCCGATCAGTCCGCCAACAAGGCTCAAAACTGCGGCTTCGACCAAGAACTGAGTCAGAATCGCAGGCCGCTTCGCCCCGACCGACATCCTCAGGCCGATTTCTCGTGTCCGCTCACGAACCGAGACCAGCATGATGTTCATGATGCCAATTCCGCCGACAAGCAGGGAGAGTGCGGCGATGCTTGCCAGCACAGCACCGATCACACGAATGATGTTTCCAAAGATCGCCATGATCGACTCGTTTGAATCGACCCGGTAGACCGGACGATTGCCCGAACGCGCCATCAGCAGCTCCCAGACTTCGTCCATGGCGGCCTCTGTCACTTCTGGCGATTTCGCCCTTGCCAAAAGGAATGTGTAGTTGCGGCCGCCGATCCACTTGCTCTGTGCTGTTGTGATCGGGATCTCGACCATCTTTGGGGCAGGCTGGCCAATCGCCGGCGGCTCTTCCATAACTCCAATGACTTTCAGGGTCAGCCCTGGCAGGAGGATCAGCTTGTCGAGGGCTGCATCATTGCTGCCGTACAGCTTCTGGGCGACCTCTTCCGTGATTACTCCAACACTGCGAAGATTGTCGACATCATCCTGGTTGATCAGCCTTCCAGCAACAATAACTTTCTTAAAGATCTCATGGTGCTCAGGTTCGATCGCCTCGACCCGAACGCCCTCCAGCTCTTCATCTTCGAACTTGACTTTGTGGCTGCCGGCCGAAACGAGCCCCGTCACAGATTTCAAGTTCTTGGCGCGGTCCTCAAGGTACTGCCGATCATCAGGAGTCAGGCCGCTGACCCAGCCTGCAGAACCTCCACCGGAGAGCCGACCAGGGTCATACATGATGTAGATCGTGTCGGGCGAGAGGCTTTCGAATTCACCGTTGATGTACTCCTCAAAGCCCTTCATCATCAAAATGATGAGGCTGACACTCATTACGCCGATGATGACGCCGAGCATCGTGAGGAACGACCGCATCTTGTGCAGCCGGAGCATGTCCAGCGCTACGCGGAGGGCTTCGAAGACCTGCATCGATTACTCCTCGTCGCCTTCGCCGGATGACTCTTCTTCATCGCCCGTTCTGACTTCCATAAATCCTTTTCGGCCAGGGCCGCTGAAGTCCGGTTTTTCGAGTTCAACACCCTCATCGATGCCTTCGATGATTTCGGTGTAGGCGCCCGAAGCGAGTCCGGTGACAACTGTCACCTCTTCGGTCTTCACTTTGCCGCCAGGTTTGGTGGGCTGCTCGGTGATCTTGAGAACATATTTGGTGCCGTCTTTGCGCTCAGCGATATATTCAGACTGAACACGAACGACATCTGCTGCCTCGGAAGCCTTCATTGTACAGGTGGCCGACATTCCGGTCTTCAGCTTGTCGCTGATATCTTCGACGATGACTTCGACTGCAAATTTAACGACCGGGTCGCTGCCCAGTGCGCCAGCGCCTGCTTGGGCTGTCGAGGAGACGGAGGCAGGAGCGATTTTGCTTACGTGGCCCGTAAAAGTTTCGAGCGGAAACGCGTCGACTGCAACTTCGGTCTTGGTGCCCAGGTTGAGCAGGGCGACGTCGATTTCGTTGACCTGAAGCTTGACCAGCATGGACGAGCGATTCTCGAGCCGCACGATTGGCGAACCGGGGCTGAAGCTGCTCAGTCCGGAGACCAGCTCACCTTCCTGCATATAGCGTTTTGTGATGATGCCGGCTACAGGTGCACGAACCTCTGTCTCGCCGAGCTCTCTTAGAGAGTCGCTCAGCACCGACTGAACCTGTTCGACGCTGGCCTGCTGCTGTCGCAGCGTAGCTCGCATTGCGTCGACATCTCGGAGAGCGATCTGCGCGTTCTTAACATCCTCTTGGGCCTGAATCAGCGCTTGATTCTTGCTCTCATCCTGATAGGAAGATGTCTGGGCTCTCATCAGATCGGCATCAGCTTGAGCAAGCCGTTCTTCAGCCTGCTTGCGCTCAAGAAGCTGTTCGCCTTCGAGCCGATCAAACTTGTCTTGCGCAGCCGTCAGTCGAGCTTCAGATAGAGAAAATTGATACTCAGCGTTCTGCATCTCTCTTTGAGAGACATAGCCCTTTTCGAACAGGCCTTTCTGGCGCTGGTACTCCTGGTCTGCATTTCGGCGACCGCTTCGCGCTTCGTCGAGTGAAGATCGAACCTGGACCATTTCGTTTGGATGGGTCACATTCACCATCAGGTCGAGGCTCTGCTTCGCGCTCTGCTGGGCAGAACTCGCAGAAAGGATCGACGTGCTCGTCAATGTGGGCTGAGCTGCCGTTTCAAGTTCAAGCTGTTTCAGTCGAGACACGGCCTTTGTCAGAGCGGTCTGAGCAGTGACCTCTCGCTGAGCGATCTCGACTTTGAGACGATCAACACCGGACTGGGCTCCTTTGAGCTGAGCCCGATTTTGCTGCACTCGCAGCTCTGTCTCTTGCGGGTCGATGACGCAGATAAGCTGGCCCTGTTCGACCAGGTCGCCTTCATCCACCAGGAGCTGAGCCAGCCGGCCGCTGACGCGGCTCTTGATCTCTACAGTCTTCGCTGCATCAAGCGGCCCGGTCTCGACAACCTGTACCGCAATGTCGCCACGGTCAGAGACGTAGCCCTTGTTGTCTTTTTTGACAACTGTGTTCAACGAATTCTTGATGACGCCGCTGAGAGCGTATCCACCGCCGAACAGAACCACAACTCCGCCAACGACGATCCAGATCCACTTTTTGCCTGTCTTCATCTCACTCAACCATCAGCCTTTTCCCAAGGTCCATCGCCCTCAGGCATCGGCCATCCTATTGGATGTACGAGATAGATTGTCCTTCGCGATGCACTCCATGAGTCCAAAAAGGCCTTTCGGTCATAGATTCTCCGCACATCGGCTCCTTTCGCAGGGTCATTGATTACCAGGTCGCCATTTTCTGTGAATCCACAGACCACGATGATGTGGC
>JALGXY010000407.1 GCA_029824495.1 Fimbriimonadia bacterium | reverse complement strand
CTGGTACGACCTGTGTGCCGAATGCAGCGGCCAGGTCGAACCGATCACTCCTGCGTCTGTCGCTATCGATCTGAGCCGCCACCCCCAACCGCTCGAAACCGCCGGCGAGCTTCTGAAGAGAATAGAGCTGCTGGTCGGGCTGAAGATCAGGGCCGGAATGGCCGGAAGCAAGTGGCTCGCGCAGCTCTCAGCGGTGATGCTCGATCCGCACGCACTCAGCCTGGGAGTGCCGACGGTTGAGCCGATCACCCAGCCAGAGGAGTACCTGAAAGGCCTCCCGATTGAGGTGGTTTCACCGCTTGCACAGAAGACGAAGGAGAGGCTTAAATTTCTCGGCTGTCGCTTGTGTGGCGATGTTCAGCGGACCGATCTCAGTGTGTTGAAAAGGCAGTTCGGCCAGGATGGATTGACGATCTGGCAGGCGGTTCGCGGGGGGCTTTATGAGCCGGTGAAATCTGTCTGGCCAACCGAGAGTTTCACGCGGAGCATCGCCTTTGGGGAGTCGCCCGTCAACGACCTTCTGTTGATAGAGCAGGGCCTGCTGAAGCTGGCGCAGACAGCCTCTCGGGAACTGTCGCTGCGTGCCAAAACTGCCGGGAGCCTACGCCTCACTGTGTTCGATGAGGACGGCCGGTGGCTTTCGGATCAGCGCAGCCTTTTTAAGCCCTTTCAGTCGACATTGAACCTGAATACGGTGCTCAACCAGATGTTCAACCGGCTGGAGCTGCTCGAGCCTGTGATGCGGCTGCAGGCGTCGTTCCTCGACCTGAAGGCGCAGTCGAACCACCAGCAGACTCTGGTTGGGGAGCTGAGCGAAAAGGAGCAGGAGGTCACGGTCGAATCGGCGTTAGAGAGGGTCAGATCCGCGCAGGGGAGAGCGAGTGTCCGCAGAGCCTCCGAGATCGTTCTGCCTCGACGTGAACAGGTTTTGAGGGCCTGGCGACATGCCGTCGAATGGTCATGAGCTGATCGCCCGTTGGCGCGAGGCTGGCGCCTGGTGGGCGGGTGAAAAACCGATCGAGGTTCGGCAGTGGCGCGATCCACGTGGTGTCAAGCAGGAGAAGATCATTCCGCTGGACGCCCTGAGGACCGAGGGAAAGCAGGCGGTGCTGGTCGAAGAACGGCGTGAGGAGTACAGCCTGCGGCCGCGCAAAACCCGCGATGAAAAGGTGCGCAAGGCGAACGGCTTGATCCGTGAATCGCTCGCGGTGGCAAAGGGGGCAGCCAGACAGCCGGTGACGCTGATTCATGCTCAGTCGGGCCTCTCATTTGGGTTCAGCTCGCTGCTTCCGGCGGAGATTCCGCGTCTCGCCGCCACGCGTGGCTATACGGCTGCGCTGCTCGCCGACAAGTTCTCGCTGGCAGGCGCGGTGGAATTCATCAAGGAGGCGAAGATCTGCGGGATCAAGCCGCTGGTCGGTGCATCGATTGAGCTGGAGGAGGGAGGCGAGATCGTGCTGATCGCGCAGACAGTATGTGGCTGGCGCAGCCTCTGCGCAATCATCTCAGAGGCGCACATGGCTCAGCCGCGGCTGCACCCTCTGGCGACGTTCGATTCGCTGCGTCGACACGCCGAGGATCTGATCTGTCTGACCGGCGGAGACAACGGGCCGCTCGACCGTTGCTTGGCTGGGAGAAACACGCGAAGAGCCGACCGGATTCTAGGCGGTCTTGTATCCGTTCTTGGCCGTAAAAACGTGCTGGTCGAGATCGAACGGTCGATGCTCCCTTGGGGGCTCAAGACCGAGAAGCATCTCCGTGACCTGGCGCAGAAACATGGCTTGAAATGTGTGGCAGGGATGCCGATTCGGCACGATGAGGAGAAGAGTTTTCCGGTGCAGGATGTGCTCGTCTGTGCTCAGACGCTCTGCACTGCTGAGGAGATCATCGGGCGCAAACCGCAGAGGGCTGACAGTCAGCCTGGGCTGCCGCCGCGACCGGCAAGATCACTTAATTCTGAGCGGTTTCTGCGGACCGCCGATACGATGGCCGATCGGTATGTCGACCTGCCTGAACTGATCGAAGCGGGGGTGATGCTGGCCGACCTGTGCGACGATGAGGTGCTGCCGCAGCGGACGAAGCTTCCGAAGATTTTCCCGAACCAGGAAGAGGCTTTGATGGAGCTGGTGCGCCAGGGCGCAGAGTCACGAATCGGCGAAATCACGCCCAGTCTTCGAAGAAGATTGAACTATGAGCTGAGCCGGATCGTGCCTCTCGGCTTTGCCGATCACTTTCTGATCATGTGGGATGTCTGCCGGTGGGCAAAAAGTGAGGGGATCCTCTTCAGCGGACGCGGATCTGTGGTCGATTCGACGGTCGCCTTCTGCCTCGGGATCAGCCGGATCAACGCGCATGACCACAACCTGCACTTCGACCGGTTTCTGCCCGATGACGGCAGCAAACGACCAGATATTGACATCGATTTTGAGGCTGCTCACCGCGACCGTGTACGCGAGTACATGACCCGAAAATATGGCCGAGAAAACGTCGCGACTGTCAGCGCGTTTGGCGTGTATTGTGTTCGGGGGATCGTGCGCGAGGTGGGCAAGGTGCTCGAGCTGCCGAGCGAGATGATCAGCTTTTTGGCGAAGCGGATCCATCGGGGAGTTTCACCCGATCAGCTCAAAGAAGCGATGCAGAAAAAGCCGGAGCTGCGCACCAGTGATGTGCCGCCAGAACGGCTCGAATGGGTGTTTCGCCTTTCTGAGCAGATGATGGATGTGCCGCGCAATATCCGGGCGCACTCCTCGGGTGTGGTGATCTCCGATCGGCCGATCTGGGAGACGGTGCCGGTGATGCTCTCGGGCACAGGCGATTTCGAGTCAGAAGACCAGTCGACTGTGCGGATCATCCAGTGGGACAAGCGCAGCGCGAAACACTTTTTCGACAAGTTCGATGTGCTCTGTCTGCGAGGGCAGGACGTGCTCGCCGGGACAGAAAGAAGGGTGAAAGCACGCGATCCTGAGTTCGATGTCGAGCAGATTTCACTGGAGGATCCGGAGACCTACCGGACGATGCGATCGGGCGAGCTGATCGGCATTCCTCAGTCGGCCAGCCCGGCGATGAGGCAGGCGCATGTGCGGATCAGGACGCGGAATCTGACCGACGCGAGCCTGGTGCAGGCAGGGATTCGGCCGGGTGTCGGCGGTTCAGTAAAGATCAACGAGCTGATCGCACGACGGCGAGGGCTCAGCCCGTATGAATTCGATCATCCCGAGCTGGAGCGGATCCTGGGGCACACCTACGGCATCGTCGTGTTCCAGGAGCAGATCGATCAGCTTCTACAGGCGTTTGTCGGCTGTTCGGCTGGCGAGGCGGAGGATATCCGCGAGGAGATCCACAAACGGCGGCGCGAAGACTACGGCGAGACGATCAAGGAGGAGCTGATGGCCCGGATGAAGAAACGTGGGATCAGCACCAAGGTGGCCGACCACGTGTTTGAGCTGGTGGCAGGGTTCAAAGGCTACGGGTTTGCACAGGGGCATGCGCTGGCGTTTGCCGAGATTTCGGTCCGGTCGATCTGGTGTCAACAGCACTACCCGGCGGAGTACTTTGCCGCGATGCTCGATGCCCAGCCAGCCGGCTACTACGGTCCCTGCACCCTGGCGAATGAGGCCCGATCACGCGGCGTCAAGATTCTGCCGCCACGTGTGGGGAAGTGCGACGAAAAGTACCGCGTTGAGGATGTTGCCTCGGACATGGACCCGAAGATCATCGTGCCTCATGCTGGCTTACGTGTGGGGCTGCACCAGATCTCTGGGCTCCGCAAATCGGCTCGTGAGCGGATGGTGGAAGTGGGGGCATGCAGCTCGGTTTTCGAGTTTGTACGGCGTGTCAAACCGAACAGAGATGACCTGGAGCGGCTGATACTGATCGGATATTTCGATGAGCTGCACCCGAACCGGCGTGCCCTGATGTGGGTGATCCCGGCGATGATGGAGTGGATGAACGCCTCTGCCGGTCCGCTTGGGATTCAGCAGAAGGAGCCGGTGATACCGACGAATGTCGAGGACTTTGGTGGCCCAGAGAAGTCTGTTCGGGAGCGTGAGATTTTGAATATGGACGTCGACCAGCATCTGATGGGCTGGGAGAGGGAGCGGGTTTCGGCGCATGGCTGCCTGACGACTGAGGAGGTGCGGGCTCTGCCGCCTGGTGAGCGGGCGATGGTGGTCGGCAATCCGATCCGGCTGCGTTTTCCGCCGACGCCATCTGGGCGCAGGGTGGTGTTTTTCGATCTGGAGGATGAGACCGGGCTGCTCAATACGACCTGCTTCGACGAGGCTTACCGACGGGATGGCAGCGCGATTGTCTGCTCGCCCTATGTGACGGTGATCGGGCACACCCAGTGGCGTGATGGGTGCACGGCATTCCTCGTGTCGCGTGTGTTTCCTTATCAGCCCGAGATCAGGCGCATGATCCTGGGGTTGGAGGAGTTGCCTGTGGTGAAACAGGACTTTTTGGTCGGTTGATTTCTCGCCCTCCACCACCCCCACCCACCCGCCCTGGTGACGGAGGGCGATCTTAGATGATTCCCCCCCCTATGAATAAGGGGAAGGGGAGTCTTGAACCCTCAACCCCAAGAGGCTGAGGGATAAGAACTGACTAAAGGCGGACTGTCTTGCCCCCTCTCCTCAGGCCTCGGGGAGAGGGATGTGAAGCCTCACGATAGGACCAGAAATCACCTATCTCCCGACTCATGTACAATAATCTAAGTCGAGATAAGGCTCAACGACTTCGGTCGGCGGATCCTCGAAGCAGAGTCCGCCGACCTTTTTGCGTCAGGCGGACAGCATCAGGAGGAAAAAGCAAAAAATGTCAACCCTCGTAATCGTCGGCGCCCAGTGGGGCGATGAAGCCAAAGGCAAGATGGTCGATGTCCTCGGCAGCGAAGCAGAACTCGTTGTCCGGTACAGCGGCGGAAACAACGCTGGTCACACGGTCATTCGTGATGGCGAGACGTTCAAGTTTCATCTTCTGCCAGCCGGCATTCTCCACAAAGAAGTCACTTCGATTCTGTCTAGCGGAATGGCGATCTGTCCTAAGAGCCTAATTGCTGAAATCGAACAGACAAAGAGCCAGCAAGCCGAGCTAGGCAGACTGATGATCAGCCCGGCAGCTCATGTTGTCTTCCCCTATCACAGACTGCTCGATCAGCTCGAAGAGGGGGCGAGAGGCGACGACAAAATCGGCACCACGTCTCGTGGAATCGGCCCGATGTACACAGACAAGGTGCAGCGAGTCGGCATCCGGTTTGGCGAGTTTATCAACCCGCAGGAGTTTCGAACCAGGCTCGAAGCTGTTCTCAAATTCAAGAACACGCTGATCCAGGTGCTCGGCGGTGAACCGATCGAAATCGAGCCGCTCTACGAAGAATACTGCGAATATGCCGAGGTGCTCAAGCAGTATGTTGGCGACACTGAATTGACTCTCCAGACGTCGATCCGTGCCGGTCATCGAGTACTGTTCGAAGGCGCACAGGGCACATTCCTCGATCTCGACCACGGCACCTATCCGTACGTCACCAGCAGCCACCCGACTTCAGGCGGAGCATGCCTCGGAACAGGTGCTGGACCACGCGATATCCGCGGAGTTCTCGGTGTTGCCAAGGCATAAACTACACGTGTCGGTGAAGGGCCGTTCCCCACTGAGCAGGACAATGCTGTGGGCGAGCAGATTCGACAGCAAGGCCACGAATTTGGCACGACGACCGGTCGGCCGCGACGCTGTGGTTGGCTCGATCTGGTGGCGCTGAAAGCAGCCTGCCGAATCAACTCAATGAGCGGGCTGATACTGACGAGACTCGATGTACTAGCCGGAATTGATGAGTTGAAGGTCTGTACAGCCTACGAACTCGATGGTGAGAAGATTGAAGGTCTTCCGCTCTCGATGGAGGAATGGACCAGAGCCAAACCGGTCTATGAGACCTTGCCTGGATGGCATGAACAGATCAGCGGATGCCGAAAGGTCGACGACCTTCCGGCAACCACACGAGCCTACGTCGAGTTTGTGGAGGAGTTCACTGAAACTCCTGCTGCAATCCTCAGCATAGGCCCGGATCGATCAGAAACCTTGATTGCCCGGCGAAGCCTGATTTGGGGCTGATATCGGCTTCATAGAGTCTGGCCAGATCCTGAGAAGGATGTCACTCCAACGGCTCTCCAGGGTCTCCTGGGGAGCTAGACTCTGCCGAGTTTGAGTCAGCGTCTGCTGATCAACATCGGCCATCAAGACCAGGTTGTTGCCTTGAACAAGGCGGACCGTTACGATGCGGTAGCTGGTGTTGATCGTGAAGACATGGTCGGCCAAAGCGACAGCAAGCTCCTGCAGGGTCTCTCCTGACGCAGACATCGCAGTCACAGTCACCAGGCTGTAACGCGGGTCGACCTCAACAGTCATCACCCTTTGCCCCAGTTCATCATCTGTCTGGAGCATCGAGAGAACCATAGTGTCATCTGGCGCGAGGGCTGGAACGGCGTCAGCTCCGGCGGTCTTTGCCATGGAGGGAGTGCCCGGTTTTGCACCGATTGCCGTCTGTCCGCCGCCTCCATCAGAATTCTCAGCCGAGATGTTGGTGCCGACGGTATAGGCAATAAAGGCGACAACAATTAGAATGACAGCGAGCCCTAAGACAGTCATCACCATCTTCTTCTGATCTCGATGAGCTCTTCGCTGAGCTTTCGAAGCAGCCGGCTTCGACTTGTCCTGCAGCTTCTTTCTCAGATCGGCGAGCTTCTGTTTGTCATGATCCGAAGCTGTACCGAGGTCGACCGCCATCTCGTACCACTGCAGAGCCTCATCCAGATTCCCTTGCTCTTCGTGAATTTCACCCAAAAGCGTGTGGGCTGTCGAGTTGCTCGGGTATCTGCGCAGTACACCAAGACAGGCATCGACCGCTTCTTTGTGCTGGCCGCGCATCCTTAGAAGATTGGTGCGAGCAAGCTCTTGATAGACTTCTGTGTCACTGCCCTCGGAGTGGCTGCCTTTCTTTTCTGCCAGCGTTCCGCCGCAGTTTTCGCAGAAGCTGGAGCCCGGAGGGTTAATGCTGAAGCATTCCGGGCATTGAATCTCTTTAGGAGGTCCCTGTACTGCCAAAGCCGCCCTCGCCTCGATCTGTCTCTTCTAGTGAGTTCATCACTTTCCAATCCGCGCGCGCGATTGGGCAGATGACCAACTGGCCAGCCCTCTCGCCACTCGCTAGTTTGACGACTTCTGAGCTGTGATTGATCAGAATTAATCCGATTTCACCTCGATAATCGCTGTCGATAGTTCCAGGTGAGTTTGCCATCGTGATCCCCTTCTTAAGGGCGAGGCCTGAACGGGGGCGAACCTGGCCTTCATAGCCGAGAGGGATGGCTGCTTTCAAGCCGGTCTTTGCCAGTTTTCTTTCGCCGGGCTGCAGCTCAACATCTTCTATGATTCGGATGTCCATGCCTGCAGACCCTTCGGTCTCATAGGTGGGCAGTTCGGCTGCTGCATCCAGCGTGATCGGGATCTCGATTTCAGGAGTCTTCATCGACTTTGGCGTATTCTATCCGCATGCGGCTCGATTCGATGGGGGAAAGCGCGATGATTCTACGGGGAATCGAGCGAATTTCTGGACATGAGGCAGCAAGAGCCCTCTCGGACCTGAATCTTCCGGGGGTGATCGAAGTCACAGGAGTCTGGGATTCGGTCGGAATCTACTTCGATCCTCAAGCATTTGATCCTGAAGGCATCGAAGATGTCATTCAGGGCCTGGAGCCAAAAGCGGAGCCTCCCGCAATCCACAAGATCCCTGTCTGTTTTGAGCTTGGTCCAGATCTAGAAGAGGCCTCAGAAAACGTGGGGTTGAAGTGTGAAGAGCTCATTCATGAGTTTCTCAATTGGGAGTACATCTGTCAGGCGGTCGGTTTTTGCCCAGGCTTTCCTTTCCTTGGTCCTATCCCTGAGCGCCTCAAAAACCTTCCTCGCC
>JALGXY010000406.1 GCA_029824495.1 Fimbriimonadia bacterium | reverse complement strand
ACATCGGCCAAGCAAACCAGTTCCTTCATCAGAAGCTGATCGGCATGAAGCTCTTCGATCTTTCAACCATGGAGATCAAAGGTGAAGGCGGCTCGCCGCTCAGCCAGCTCATCGCCGCCACCCTCCGAGCCGCTCAAGCAGAAGCCAAGGGGCTGATCAAAGGCCATGTTTTTGAAGACGGCAAGGAGTATCTGATCGCTCAGCCAGAGTTTCAGCGAGATCCTGCTGAACGCGAAGAGCTCCTGCGCAGCCTGGAGGATGACGATTGGCTTGCGTCTGCCCTCTCTGCGAACGACGCAGGCCGCATTTGGGTGACGATTGGCCAAGAGCACCAGGATCAGCGGCTGCACCCGCTCTCGGTGGCTCGACGAAAATTCTTCGTCGGGAAACAGGAGGCTGGCGCCATCGCGGTAGTCGGGCCGACCCGCATGGATTACGAGCGGGGGAACGCCCTGCTCGATTTCACAGCCAACTCAATCACCGATACGCTGACGCGCCTCTACGGCTGATCAGGTCTTGAACAGGCTGCTGGCGAGGCCAGAATTCACCTTGATGTTCTTGTAGGCAGTCTGCCCGGCGAGCTTATTGTCCGAGTTGTGGACCGTCAGCTTTGTGGGCATCCAGATCGCTCCGAACTGCTTCGGATCTTCATAGGTGAAGGTTGCCATCAGCCGCCCGTCGACCTGGCTGTACCACTCTCTTTTAGAAGTGAACTTCTTGGCAGGGTCGATCCAGACTCTGTGCCTGGTTCCATCTTTCAGTGAGCTGACATACGTGAGGTCGAAAACCTGATGTCCTGAGCGGCGGTCCTTTCGAATGTACTTTGCGGTGAAGAATGAATCGAACAGCGGTGGAGTGAGAAGACCGAAGTCGAGTGCTGTCTGACGCTTGCCCGGCTTTTTGGCGATATCGTCGGAATACTTCAGACCGGAGTGCGGCATCTTGTAGACCTTCTTGCCATCCTTGATTACGTACTCAACTTTGGTGCCGTCGTACTCACCAACAACTCGGAGCATCATCGGTTCTTTAAGCTGGATCGTTGAGCTCTTCACACGAAACGATTGGCCGAAATCCTTGTTGATCTTCCTGAGCTCCTTTTGACTCGCCTTCAGACGTTGAGCATCCAGGGTCAAATCCTTCAGACCAGGTTGAGTGTAGGTGTCGATTGAAGTCGCCGATTGGGCAACGACAATGACCGCAAGTGCAGCAGGGTTGAGCATGACTCGTTAGAAGTAAGACGCACACATGCTGCCAGAGGGGTCACAGGGTAGGCATTTCAGCGCATAATAAGGGGGAGCGTATGCGGTCCAGCCAACCGATCGATGCCGCCTTAGGGAGGAGAGCAAAAGCTGTCAAATATAGACTGCTTCGCCCCATGTCGGGCGGCGAGATCATCGACCTGGCCATTCAGGTCTACCGCAGCATCGCCAAACAGGTTCTACAATCATCTGTCGTAGGCGTGGTGCTCATCGCTTCGGCCCTCCTCTTTCTTCAGATCTTCTTCCTCCCCTCGATTTTCAATGCTGGAGCAGACGGCAGTTCGGGAGAGCAGTTTGGCGAGGTGATCATCAACTTGATCATCGCCCTGATCATCTCAGCGCCTCTGCTGCTGATCGGCGGTGCTCAAGTGCTCTCGCAGACGATTGAACTTGTGAGCAGCCATGTTCACGACAAGACCGACCAGCCGCCGCTGACTCATAAAGCAAAGTCAGATCGTTTGGGAGCGATGCTGCAGCTCATGTTCGGCGGCCTTCTTGTTGGGCTTGGGCCGCTCTTTTTCGGATTCCTGGCCCTGGGGGCCACGATGATCGTCTCCGAAAGGTCCGTTCTGGGCGACGGATTTGCGACGTTTCTTTCGATCGCCGTCGTTCTCGCCTTCCTGATCTCACTGCTTTCGGTGCCTGCGGCTGTCAATTATCTGACACTCGCGATGCCGGCTCTGGTGGTCGAAAGGCTCGACAAGAAGTCGATCTGGAAGCGGGTCAAGGCCCTACAGAGGTCTTCTCGACATGCGCCCCACCCGTTGGGATTCAGCATTATCCTCACCTTCATGATGCTCTTCATCGGGTCATCTGTCTTCTTTGGATCGATGATCGCCGTTGAAGCGCTGAGCCTGACGACTGTCCTCGGAAACCTGGTCGGCGTGGGCTGGAAGCGAGAACTGGTCGAAGGCATCGTCAGCTTCATCCCGCTCTTTCTCACTGTCTGGCTGCTGACACCGCTCTGGGCGACAGCCAGCACGCTGCATTACTTCGACCGTCTGGTGCGAGTGGAGGCGTACGACATCCATCTCTTGGCCAATGAAATCAAGACTCCTGACACTCCTCCTCGCCGCGCCTAGCCTTGTGTCCGCCCAGGATTCGCTCGGCTCGCCTGATCATGGCGGCGACGTCGCCGATGCCAAATCTGAAGCACAAGAGATCCTTTCAGAGCCGATTTTCAACGATCCTGGCCCGCAGGAATCGACCAACTGGATCGGGTCCGCCGCAGAGTTCCTCGCAAACAAGATCGGCGATATGATTGAGGCGCTGCTTAAAAGGTTCAGCGGTGCCGATCCAGACTTTAATCCGGCATTTATCCCGCCAGGTGTCGGCTCAGCCCTCATCTGGATCGTTATCGCGATCATCTCTGCGGTCGTTCTCGGTCTGGTCATCTATCTTCTTTCGCGTGCGAAATGGGCCAAGAGAGCAGCCAAATCTGGTGGGGGCGGTCTGCTCGACGATGATGAGCCGGATCGGTCTGCCGATGAGTGGCTGGCCGAAGCAGATGCTCTCGCTGCAGCCGGAGATTATAGGCGTGCCGTGAGGTGTCTCTATCTGGCCTGCCTGATGCGTCTTGATGAGAATCACATCTGTGAATTCAGGCGCTGGGAGACCAACTGGGAGCATCTGTACAGAATCGAATCTAGTCCGGCAGCTCCCGAGTCCCTGAACTACCGAAAGCTGACTCAGCGGTTCGACCTGATCTGGTACGGGCACAGAACAAAAGGCGCATCAGACGTCGATGAGTTCCGTTCGTTCTATGTTGAACTTGTCAAGCTGTTGAAGCTGAACCAGGAGGCCGCATGAGCAAGAAACTGAAGATTTTTGCCATGTCGATCCTTGCTCTGCTGGTCTTCTCGAGCATCACCCTCTTGGCGGACAAGGCCGAGAAAGACGCTTGGCCCAGCATCGCAAGCTCCAAGCCGAGTGGCATGATGGCTTTCGCTGAGCTTTTGTCGCGTGATGGCTATGAGATTGAGCTGTCCCAATCGGTCTTCATAGACCGTGATCCGGAGGCTCTTATCATTGCGCCCTATATAGCCAAGGAGCTTGAGTTTGGCGATTTCGACTTCGAAGAGATGGAGGAGTCCACCTCCGAAAACAGCTCTGTCTTCGCCGTCAATCTAAATGAGTTCATGAAGGCCGGTGGAACGGTGATTGCCATCGGTGTTCCGCAAAAGTTCAACGATGCCTCGCTCTACCCTGTCACTCACCGAGTTGAGATTGACGAGGAGAGTCTTGAAGTCGACACCAATTCGGAGGCTGGCATGATCCCTGGATGGGCCTTCCCCGACGAGTTCCCTGACAGCATCAGCAGCATGGCTCTCGTGAGAGAGGTTGGCGACGGTCGGCTCATCCGGCTCAGCCACGGCATTGGAGTTACAAACCGCTTTCTCGATCAGAACGACACGGCAGAGTTTTATCTCAATCTGATCAGATCGGCCGCACCAGAGGGAGCGACAATTGTGTTTGCTGAAGCGGCTTTCGGCAACTCAAGCGGCGAATCGGTTTTCGATCTGTTTGGGGGCTGGACCAAGGCGGCCAGATGGCAGGCGCTGCTGCTGTTGGCGATGATCGGCATCACACTTGGCATGAGGTTCGGGCTGCCTGTGTGGGAGAAGCCGCGACAGTTCGGAGCACGAGAGATGGTCGACGCCCTCGGTTCGATGCTCCAGCGTGCCAAGAAGCCGCAGTACGCACTGAACCTGATCCTAAACGAAGCTTTTCGCCGCATTCGGAGAGTTCAAAAGATCCCGCGCAGCACAACAATCGAGCAGATGCTTCGGGGGGTTCCGCCTGAACTTGCCAAGCAGGTGACTCTCGCCCAGAGCCTTTCGAGCTTCGACACTGCTTCAACCAGTGAATGTCTGATGAGGGCGAAAAAGCTCTTGAAAGAAGTGAGTCTTTACGAAGCAGACTCAAGACGGTCGGCATAATGCAATCCGACCCGTTATAATGGCCGCATGATCCGCCTTCTATTGGCCGCAATCTTAATTCTCCCGTTGGCGATTGGCTGCACACCTGCACCTGCCACCGATACACCCTCCCCCGAGCAGGCTCAGGGCGAGCCAGCCGCTGAGGAGGTTTCACTTCCGGACCTTCAGGCGACGTACAACGAAGCGAAAGCTGCGTACGAAGAGGACAATGCGAATGCTGAAGGATTTGTCAGTGCAGCAATGGACTACGGTATGGCAGTGATGTATGCCCCAATTCTTCCTCCCGCTACCAAGTACCCGCTCTCCTTGGCGATTTTCAAAGAGGTGCTGGAAGTTGATCCAGAGGAGGCCAATGCTACCGATGCCTCCGAAACGATCATCGAGATCTATGGCTCGATGGGACGTGACGTGCCAGAGGGCAGCGTTGAAGACTTCCCGCTCAACCTTCCTGAAATGGCCAGCAAAGAAGGCTGATCTCGCCTGTGTCCAGCGCCCCAGTCTCGATAGGATTTCGCCGCTTCTGCCTCTGGCTGGCAGGAGCGGCGGTTCTGCTCAGCGCACTGCCCGTGATCATCGGGCTGTTGAGCTCACCTGAAGGGGCACTCTACTTACAGCAGCAGATCGCGCTGGATGACCAGATGGTCTATGCTGCCTGGATGCAGCAGGCGAGCGACGGCGCTTTGTTCTTCGACAACCGGTTCGCCATCGAAGATCAGCCAGGGCTCACGTTCCACGCCTACTTCTTGGTCCTTGGCTGGCTCTCTAAGCTGACCGGCATCCCGACGGCCCTGACGATCGGCCGCCTCCTGTTTGGATTCCTTTTTGTGTTTCTCCTTGGCCGGTTCGTCGGTCGGTTCAAGATCGAAACTTCGACCAAGAGGCTGGTCATGGTGATCGCAGTCTTTGGCGGCGGACTCGGTTTCGCTGCTTGGGAGACGTTCGGGCGAGAGATTCTGGGAGGATCACTCGTTTCAGTCGTTACCGGCGGCCATCTGCCAACCGATGTTTGGCAGACAGAAGCTTTCGTCTTCCCTTCAATGCTGGTCAATGGCCTCTTCATGATCAGCCTCTGCCTGATCCTCATCGTTCTGACAGCAATTCTCGATGCGAGAGAGTCGAAGAGAGCGATTCTCCCCGGTTTTGCGGCGATGTTCCTTTTGATGAACATCCACAGCTACGATGTGCTGCTGATCGCCTTGGTTTCCGTCGGCCTGCTTGCGGCGATGATCGGCTCGAAGCAGCTTACGAAGGCGTGGCTCGGTCGGTGCCTGATCATCGGTTCTGGAGCCATCCTTCCGGCTGTCTGGTTCCTCAAAGTGATCTCAGAGGATCCTGTATTCCAAGCTCGAGCGGCGACAGAAACCTATACAGGCGATTTCCGCGGAATCCTGGGCGGCCTGCTGCCGCTGATGGTGCTGGCGATGCTCGGCCTCTGGCGCAGGCTGAAAGATAGGCAGAAGCTTGGCTTCTATATTTCTGCCGGAGTCGTCGCCGGGCTCTACATTCTCAGTTCGGTCTACCACCCAGATGGCTACCTGCTGAGCGGGATCCTCTGGGCATCCGTCACGCTCTTCGTTCTAGTTGCCCTCTGTAGCATGGAGGAAGATCGACCGATCCACGCCCTCCTCTGGTCTTGGGCCCTGATCGGCCTGACCGCCCCTTATTTCCCTATGCTGTTCCAGCGAAAGCTGTCGATGGGCATGGCGATCCCGTGGGCGATTCTGGCCGCGTTCGAACTGGCCGAACTCACAAAGAGACTGAAGCCTTCCGAGCGACGATTGGCCGTGGGATTGGCCTGTCTGGTTCTCTGCGCAACATCGGTGCGCTGGATCGCACGCGAGCTGAATCTGCAGAGCCTGAACGTCTCGAACACAACCCTGCATTCGCCTTACCTATCAAAGTCGGCTGCGAAGGCGATCGAAGAGCTCCGAAACGAGGAAGGACGCGTTGTCATCGTCGCCTCTCCCGGGTATCCGACACAGCTTGAAGGCGGCGGGTTCACCGAACCCTATCTGCCCGATCTAAACCCGATGCTCGCCGGATTGACGGGGAGCTATGCCTTTGCAGGACACTGGAGCGAAACTCCGGTCTACGCAGAGCGGCGGCGAGACGCCCTCTCAATCTTCATGCCTGGAATCAGCGCGGAAAAGAGACTGGAACTGATCGAGACTTCGGAGGCGACTCACCTGCTTGCGCCGCTGCCGAGCGCCTTCCCGAAGGTGCCCTTGACCGATCTGCGTCAGTGGGGTGAAGTTCTCTTCGTCGAAGACGAGTGGATGCTGATCAGAATTCGTCGTTAAGGCCGCCCAGGTCTTTGAACGGGTCTTCAACGGGCGGTGCCAGAAGGTCCTCGTTCCTGGCTATCACCTTCGGTCCGCCGCTGTACGAAGAGATTCCCAGATCCTCTCTCAGGATCTCGACACCGTCTTGGTAGGTGACCCTGGCTGTGCGAACCTTATGTCCTTTTCCGCCCTCGTCAATCTCAATCTCCTCGCCAAAGCCTAGCGTGGGATCGTGAACGTACTTGGTCTCGTGGGTCCGGCTGCCTAGATAGACTCTCTCAATCTTGACTTCCCTGCCCGGCTGGCTCTGCCCGATAAACCTAAAGGTGAGAGCACCCTTCTCGTATTGAACAGCCAAAGCAAAAGGATTCTCTGAGTTGTTCTTGATCCTCAGCTCGGGCCAAGGCCAACTGACCGTTGCATCCCGTCCAACCGGAACATAGGGCACAGCAAGCGAATGGCAGTATCGCTCTTCGATCTCCAATCCAGCCAACAGGGCTGCATTGTAGAGCGTTGTGCTGACCTGGCAGATGCCTCCGCCGATCGCCGTATCGTGTTGGCCGGCGATATAGACTCCGGCTAGCCGGAAACCACGGCTTGATGTCCGCTTCCCGACTGTTTCGTTGAAGCCGATCGACTCTCCAGGCATCAGAAACTTGCCGTCGAAAAAGGCTGCGGCCAATTCAATATTCTTCGATCGATTGATCTTTCTGGAGTTGAATGTCGTTCGGAACTCACCGACAACGGCATCCATTGAGAGAAGAAGCTCGTCCTCAATCTCTTTCGTGTCATCACTGATTGGGAGCTGGGCAGCCTGCCCTGTCAAAAGCGCATCAACAACAGCAGGGGAAAGCTCATCATCGAGCAGCAGATAGCCGGCCATTTCGGGCTGGTGAACAATCTGTCCATCGACATAATCAATCGATGCGGGTCGATGGTCCGGAGAATTCTCAGAAATCCACGCCTGAAGCCGCTCGGTGTTCAACGCCTGGAAACTGAAGACTGGAACTTTGTCTTGAAGCGTTAGAGTGGCGCTCCAGCCAGTCTGACGCCAGAGCACCGGCAGCAGGCCTTCGTAGGCGAGTTGATCGAGGGTCCCCTCGATGTCGAGATCAACACCGAGGTCACGAGCAGAAAAATGACCCGGTTGACTTGTCAATCTCGAATCATTCAGCCCGAGCGGCCTGTCTCCAGCCTCTTCCCACCATTCAAGAAGAGAATCGTGGAGTTCTTGGCGGGTTTTGCCTTCTGCGAAGAATGGCTCAAACGAGACGGGCGCCGCAGTCGGTTCGTAACTCGCCGATGCGATCCCCAAAGAGGTGCCTCCTAATGCGATGATTCCGCCGAGGCCTAAAAGCCCCTTTCTCCAAGCGCTGCCTGCATTCCTTTGCATAAGGCTCTATCCAATTATATAGACAGTTTCAAGTCCATTGCGGTTCGTCCCAGATACTCAAGTTCGGCTGCATTGGGGTCAGGTAGGCTCAAATC
>JALGXY010000405.1 GCA_029824495.1 Fimbriimonadia bacterium | reverse complement strand
TGAGCGCGATTCTCTTGGTGAAGTCAACGTCCCAGCCAACGCCCTTTGGGGCAGTCAGGCAGAACGCAGCCGACAGCTCTTTCAGATTTCTGGGCTGACCGAGCACCCGGCAATGATTGATGCGTACATCAATCTCAAAAAGGCGTGTGCACGGGCCAATACTGACCTCGGTCTTCTTGATAAGGAGATCGGCGAGGCCATTGTGGCGGCCGCCGATGAGGTGCTGACAGGCCAACACCGAGATCAATTCCCGGTCGATGTCTTTCATATGGGTGCTGGAACCAGCTTCAATATGAACTGCAACGAGGTGCTTGCAAACCGGGCTGAAGAGATCCTGGGCGGACTGCGTGGTGAGTACACGCGAGTGAATCCGAACGACCACCCCAACTATGGCCAGTCGACCAACGACACATTCCCAACAGCAATGCGGATCATGAGCCGCGATCTGCTGCAGGGCCTGATGGCTTCAGTAGAGCAGCTTGCTGGCGCCCTCGAAGCGAAAGGCGAAGAGTTTGATGGAGTTCTGAAGTCGGGTCGAACTCATCTGCAGGATGCTGTGCCAGTTCGATTGGGACAGGAATTTGCAGCCTATGGTGCTGCTATTCGAAGGTCTCAGAAGTGGATTAAGGCTGCCGCCGAAGAGCTCGAAGAGCTTGGAATCGGCGGTTCGGCTGCAGGCACAGGCATGAACACGCATCCCGATTACCGGCTGATGGTCGTCAACAATCTGAAAGAGCAGACCGGCTATAACTTCCGCCCTGCGGATGACATGCGCGAGGCGATGCAGAGCCAGCAGTGTATGGCGGCTCTTTCTGCGGCAGTCCGAATGCTCTGCCTTGAGCTGACCCGCATCACCAATGATCTTCGACTGCTCTCTTCTGGTCCGTTGACTGGGTTGGCTGAGATCACCCTCCCGGCCGTCCAGCCTGGATCTTCGATCATGCCAGGCAAGGTGAACCCTTCGATGGCAGAGAATATGAACCTCGTCCTCTTCCAGGTTCTGGGTCAGTGCCATGCGATCGACAACTGCGTGCAGGCTGGCCAGCTTGAACTGAATGTGATGATGCCCACGATGGCCTTCTCCAGCCAGTTTATGGTGACGATCCTGGCGAACACGATCGACACGTACGTCGAGAACTGTATCAAGGGAATCACCGCTAACGAAGAGCGATGCAAGCACTACGCCGAGACTTCGCCTTCTCTGGCGACCGCTCTGAACGCATTTGTCGGCTACAAAACCGCCGCCGATGTTGTGAAGCAGGCTTTGAAAGAAGGGAAGTCGATTCCGGATGTTGTCCGTGAGCGCGGCCTCTTGGATGAAGAGACTCTGCAGAAGGCTCTCGACCCGGCTGGACTGACCGAGCCCGGTATTCCAGGACAGTGATCCTGAGTCCCCTTCCTCCTTTTGTCAAAAGGGAGGAAGGGGGTTGGGGGATGGAGGGCCCAAAAATCGCACGGCTCCGCCGCGCCATCCACCACCATCCCTCCACCCGCCCACCCGCGTGATGGTGGTGGATGGCGGAAGGATATTGTGTGTGGTGAGGGGCTTTGGGGATAGATGGTCAGGTCTATCCTCTTTCAACGACAGGGATCCATGCGGCCTCAAAACTCGCTGGATCGTAGGCAAGCACCCAGGTCTCACCAGTAGATTCATGTAGCTTGATAATGTCCCTGCCATTAGGCGAGAAGATCTTACAATTGTTGGCATAGCCCATTGGGAGCGTCGAATCAGCCATCAGTAGCTGACCTCCTCAAGCTTGTCACCAACACATGTCTGCGGCTGTGTATGATTGCCGCCAGTGGCCCATGCGTCTGCGTTTGGCGCCAAGCCCGAGACCTTGTCGAGCTTCATGCATTTCCAGTCTCCTGAGACAGGTCCTGATTTCCCAGAGCCGCCGTATTGCCAGACGAGCATCTGAAGGTCGCCATTCTTGTTGCCCACAACGTGAGGGGCGGCGTGGCGCATGTGACCGTCATACGAGAATGAGATGCACTGCTTTTTCTGAATGCAGGCTACGATGATGTTGAGTGGATTCAAGGTTCATATCCTTGCTCTCCCAATCCACTAGATCCATTCTTAAGTCAGGTCTTATTGAGCCATCGACGCCATTTCGTCAAACAGCGCCGAGATTTCATGCTGAGCCAAAGATCTTTCATGCAGCAGTCATGATGATTTCATGATCAGAGGGCAGCGAGGACGGAATCGCCCATTTCTGTAGTGCCAACTGAACCGCCCAGATCTGCCGTGCGAACACCCGAATTCAGCACCGCATCGACGACCGTCTCAATCCGACCGGCACCATCAGAATCGCCCAGAGCGTTCAGCATCATCGCGCCGCTGAGGATCGCGGCGAGCGGGTTCGCCACGTTCTGGCCAGCAATATCGGGCGCGGAGCCGTGGATCGGTTCAAATACGCCAAACGCCTGCCCGTTCTTGGGATCACCCAAGGATGCGGAAGGAAGCATGCCCAGCGAGCCGGTGATCATCGAGGCCTCATCCGAGAGGATGTCGCCAAACAGGTTGCCGGTCAGGATCACGTCGAACTGGCCCGGGTCTTTGATCAGGAGCATCGCGCAGGAGTCGACAAGCTGGTGTCGCAGCTCGACATCGGGATAATCCGGTGCGACCGTTTCCACGACCTCACGCCAGAGTCGGCTCGATTCGAGAACATTCGCCTTGTCGACGCTGACCACAGAGGACCGCCGTGTGCGTGCTGCCTCAAAGGCTCGCCGTGCAATTCGTTCGACCTCCATTACTGAGTAGACCATCGTATCGATCGCGACCGTGCCGTTCTCGCGTCGCTCTCGAGGCTTGCCGAAGTAGATGCCTCCGGTCAGCTCGCGGACGATCAGCATGTCGCAGTCCGCTCCAGCCTTTACGGGTGACGCATCTGCGAGTGCGGCATAGGTTTTCGCAGGTCGCAGGTTCGCATAGAGATTCAGAGCGCCGCGCATGCCGAGCAGGCCAGCTTCGGGGGTCTTGCTGCGCTCCAGCCCTTCCCACTTCGGGCCGCCAATCGCACCCAACAGCACCGAATCGGCGGATGCCAAGAGATCATGTGTAGCCTGGGGATACGGATCGCCGCAGTCGTCATAAGCTGCGCCGCCGAAAAGGGCGTGCTCGAACTCGATGTCTGGTCTGACAGCGGTGAGGACGCGGACGGCTTCGGCTGTGACTTCGGGGCCGATGCCGTCTCCAGCGATGACTGCGATCTTGAGGCTCATTGCGGCGGATTATGGCAGACGTCTTTGAAATGCAAGGCCCCTTGCTGCTCATGTGGATGATTGAGAAGATGCACGCGAAAAGCCCACAGTGCACAAGGTTGCGATCATGGGATAGCATTCATCCACGACATGCGGATTCTCTACATCGACATCGACTCGCTCAGGCCGTCACACCTCGGCTGCTACGGGTACCACCGCAACACAAGCCCAAACATTGACCAGATCGCGGTTGAAGGGATCTGCTTGAGTCAGGTCTACGCAACAGATACACCGTGCCTCCCGAGCCGCACCGCCTTTTTTGGCGGTCGATTTGGCACAACAACGGGAGTCGTGAATCACGGCGGACTCTGTTCAGATCTAAAACCGCAGGGGCAGAGCAGAGAGTTTCGCAGCAGGTTCGCCGAAAACACATTGGCGAGCTGTCTCAGCCGTGCAGGATTCCATACAGCCAGCATCAGTCCATTCCCCCGCCGCCACAGCGCTTATCAGATGACCTATGGCTTCCATGAGACATTCGATACAGGCAAGGGCGGGTTGGAAAACGCCGATGAGATCTACCCGCACGTGAAAGATTGGCTTGATCGCAAGGGTGAAGAGGACGACTGGTTCCTCCATGTCAACTTCTGGGACCCGCACACGCCTTACGACACACCTGCGGAGTTTGGAAATCCGTTTGAAGGCGAGCCGATTAAGGACTGGGTGACACAGGAGATTATTGATGAGCAGCGGGCTTCATATGGCCCGCACAGCGCCACCGAAGTTCCTGAGATCACAAATGAGCTTCCAGACTGGTGGACCTTGGGCGTCGGTGAGATTCACACCCCAGAGGATGCCAAGAAGCACATCGATGGCTATGACGCCGGCGTCCTCTACGCTGATCTCTACATCGGCAAGATCATCGCTGATCTTAAACGACTTGGAATTTACGATGAGACGGCGATCATCATCGGTGCAGACCATGGCGAAAATCTTGGTGAATTGAATGTATGGGGTGATCACCAGACAGCGGATGAGCACACGAATCACATTCCGATGATCATTCGTTGGCCTGAGGTGACAGATCACCGGGCTGGGCAGGATATCGAGGGTCTGGTCTATCACCTCGATATTCCTAAGACGATTCTCAGCTTCCTAGGTGAGAAAGCCCCGGAGGAGTGGAGCGGCATGGATCTCTCTTACCAGTTGGCAAGAGAAGAGAAGGTCGGTCGTGACCGCCTCGTCATAAGTCAAGGAGCCTGGAGCTGTCAGAGATCGGCCAGATGGGACAACTGGATTCTGATTCGCACGTTCCACACAGGTATGAAGGAGTATCCGAGCCTGATGCTCTTTGATCTAGATGAAGATCTGCATGAGACCAACAACCTGGCAGAAGAGCGGCCAGACCTGGTCTATCAAGGGTTGATGATTCTGGACGAATGGATGGGAGAGCGAATGCCAGAGGCTGAACAGGGTGATCCATTCTTTACCGTGATCCAGGAAGGCGGTCCTCTGCATGCCCGGTATCCGAGCCAGATGTGGAACAAATACTGTGACCGACTTCGTGAAACCGGAAGGGCCGCACACGCCGATTGGCTGATGGCCAACGGAGGACGTCCCAGAGAGTGATTCCTCTCGGGCTATGCTCTAGGTACAATTCGTTGGCTCAAAAAGAACCATCCAACTGGATGTTCGTGGGCCTGACTTGCAACAGGAAGGACCTTGATGGCCAAAGCAGCCAAAGCTCCCAAAGAACTCAGTGAAACCCCGGAAAAGCTGATCGATCTCTATCGACAGATGGTCTTCATTCGCTTCTTCGAAAAGAAGTGCAACTTCGCCTATCGGCAGGGAAAAATCGGCGGCTACATGCACACGTACATCGGCATGGAAGCTACTGGAGTCGGATTCAACGAAGCCCTTAGGCCCGGTTGGGACAATGTCATCACCGCCTATCGCGATCATGCACAGCCCCTATTGATGGGCAGTGATCCCTTAAAGGTCATGGCCGAAACCATGGGCCGCGTCGACGGCTACAGCAACGGCAAGGGCGGCTCGATGCACATCTACGATTTCGAGAACCGCTTCTTCGGCGGCTGGGGAATCGTCGGTGGTCATATTCCGATCGGAACTGGCGTCGCCTTCACCGCGAAGTACAAGAAAGAGGACCGCGTAACGGTCTGCTATCTTGGCGATGGCGCAGCTAACCAGGGCGTCGTCTTCGAAAGCTACAACATGGCCGCTCTGTGGGATCTGCCGATCATCTATGCAATCGAGAACAACGAGTTTGCGATGGGCACTCGACTTGAGTACCACGCTTCCGACACAGAGCTGTACAAGCGCGGCATTCCGTTCGGAATCAAGTCTGAGCGCATCGACGGCATGGATGTTCTCCAGGTGAAGGAGGACGCTGCAAGGATTGTTGAGTGGGTTCGCGAGAACCAGAAGCCCTATCTGGTGGAGATCATGAACTACCGGTACGAGGGCCACGGAGCAGCAGACAACGATCGCCAGCTCTACCGAACCAAGGAAGAAGAGGAAGAGGCGATGCTGCGAGACCCCATTGGCCGCCTGGCACGACAAATGGTCGATGCTGGAGCCGCCACCGAGGCTGATCTGGAAAAGATTGATGACGAGGAAGAGGAGCGAGTCGAAGTGATCTTCGAGCAGGCCGATGCCTCACCGCATCCAGATCCTTCAGAGGTCTACGATCACGTTTACACCGATATGACACCGGAGATGGGTCACTAAGATGGGCGTAGAGCTGACTTACCGAGACGCCGTTGCGAAAGCGATCGTCGACGAGATGAATCGCGATGATTCTGTCTACATCATGGGTGAAGACATCGGGCGCTATCAAGGAACGTTCCGTGTCACCCAGGGGATGTTCGACGACTACGGCCCGAAACGAGTGATCGACACACCGATCACCGAGGCAGGCTTTACCGGCATTGCGATCGGATCGGCCATGTCTGGGCTAAGACCTATCGTCGAGATGATGACGATGTCCTTCTCGATCCTGGCGCTCGATCAGATCCTCAACCACGCTGCCAAGGTGCACTACATGACCGGCGGCCAGGCTTCTGTCCCGATGGTGATTCGTGGACCTGGCGGTGCGGCAAAACAGTTGAGCGCACAGCACAGCCACTCACTGGAAGGCTGGTTTGCTCACTGTCCTGGTCTAAAGGTTGTTGCTCCTTCGACACCTGAATGCGCTTATGGCCTGTTCAAGACGAGTGTCCGTGACGACAACCCGGTTATCTTCACCGAGAATCCTGGTCTCTACACTGTCAAAGGCGAGCTGCCTGACGACGACGATTTTACGGTTCCGATTGGAAAAGCACGAATCGCCCGCGAAGGTACAGATATGTCACTAGTCTGCTACAGCAGAATGGTCCACGTCTGCCTTGAGGCTGCCGAACGGCTGGCGGAGCAGGGGATCAGTGCAGAAGTGGTCGATGTTCGATCACTGCTGCCTCTCGATATGGAGACGATCAGCGCCTCAGTTGCTAAGACGAATCGAGCTGTGGTTGTCTACGAAGATTGGAAATTCGGAGGCTTTGGCGGCGAGATCGCCTCTAGAATCGGAGAAGAGTGTTTTGATGACCTCGATGCTCCTGTTCTGCGAGTCGGCGGCTTGAACGTTCCAACTCCGTACTCACGAGTTCTTGAACTTGAGTGTATTCCTTCCGCAGACTCTGTTCTTGCTGCAGTCGAAAGGCTGAGCTGACCAGATTCATCAAAGAGAAAGGCGCCGGACCTCAGATGAGGCCCGGCGCCTTTTTTGCTTTCAACTTGGACTAGGACAGATCGAGCTTGTAGTAGATGCCCGCATCTATGTCTTGGCTCAAGCCGTTGCTGAAGCTCGCGAACTTTGAGCTGTCCCCATTGATCGCCCCTTCCACACTGTCGGGAGTCACCTCGAAGTGGAGACTGAGCGACTCGATGTTGTGGTTTCGGTCCGGGAAGTCAAAGGTCGGGTCGCTGGTGTCGATGGCATCCACTGTGTCGGCCAAGAGCTTTCTCAGCGCCAAATTGCGGCTGATCTGCCGGCCCAACTGCTCGTAGGGCATCGAGGCGATGCGAAGCGTATAGGTGAGGTCGCCTCCGTTGTCTTGATTGCTTTTCAAGATCCGGTCGAGCTCAACCCCGACGTTCTGCATGTCGTCGCCTTCGTGAGAGGAGATGTAGTCTGCACACTGCATCCAAACTTTGGCGCAGGTGCTTGCCATTGCATCAGACGCTAACTGGTGATCTGGCGGGGGAGGGCAGTCTTCGACGTGCTTGTGAGCAAGCAGTGCAATCTCGTCCATCGACAGCTGATCCATGACGATCGCCGCCTGGTAGTTTCGGTAAGCGTTGTACAAGAGTGCTCGGTCGAGCCGAGGGGCTGGTCCGAGCTGTGCGAAGACGTTTTTGATGATCCTTCTGATCTCTGGATCTCGTGGATTCTCGCTGAGCAGTCTGGCGACCATGTTCATGATCGACCGGTCGATAACTGACCATGTCATCATTCCCCCACGTGAAAGGCTGTCGGCTGCCTCCCGACCAATGTAGACCGATGTCAGCAGGTCCTTTTCAAGGTTTTCAATGCTGCCCTCCTCGTACTGCATGGCAGAGCGGTAGAGAAGCGTTTTGACGGCGCCGGTAAGCGGCTTCATCCTTGGCTCCCCGGTAAAGGGACCTCGCTGGAAGTTGGTTCCAACAACCATTTCTGGCTGTTCGGCCAGGATCGAATGGAAGATGTTGCAGGCTTCAGCGATTCGCGACTCGTGCTTCAGGTACTCGTCGTGTGGTGATCCT